>JAKSPG010000001.1 GCA_024405075.1 Elusimicrobiaceae bacterium
GGCGCAGTCGCCCACGTTATCGCCAACCAGGTCGGCTACGACGGCTGGGTTGCGCGGGTCATCTTCCGGAATCCCGGCTTCCACTTTGCCCACGAGGTCTGCCCCTACGTCGGCCGCTTTGGTGTAAATACCACCGCCTACGCGCATGAATAGGGCCAGTAACGTACCACCGAAACCAAAGCCCAGTAGGGCATCCGGCGCGGCAATACCAAAGATGATAAAAATAATCGTTCCACCGAACAAGCCAAGTCCGTCGGTGAGCATGCCCGTTACAGTGCCGGCACGGTACGCAATGCGTAAAGCATCGCCAAAGCTGCGTTTAGAAGCAGCCGCTACACGTACGTTAGCGTCTACCGCAATGCGCATCCCCAACTGCCCGACGAGTAATGAAAATACCGCCCCTAAAATAAATGCCCCTGCGCGGCCAAATGCAGCAATGAGTTTGACTTTTTCAGGCGATAGCCCGGCAAAACGTTCCATGGAATCTTGCGAGACGGGCACAATGTATACCGATAAAAACAGGCAGATAGTTAATAGCCCGATTAACGGCAAAATAGTTTTTAGCTGCCTTTTCAAGTAGGCGTTAGCCCCTTGTTGTATGGCGCCCCAAACCTTTAACATTTCCGGGGTGCCGGTGTCTTCATTCATGACTTGCTTGCGCAAGAATAACGCATATAACAGCCCCATAACGGCAATCAACAATACGCCAAACAGCGCATACTGTTCAAAGCACCGCAGGGACGAAATTCCGTACCACATGTTTCTCTCCTTAATTTAAAGATGGTTACAACGACAACTATATTATAATAAAATACTGCCTAAAATGCGCGTGGGACTTAAGACCCGGGACACATAGGACTTTAGCACTTGTCGCAAACGAATATCTTTCTTATACTACCAGTATGAACAAGTGGAAACTGGCAGGAATACTTTTTTGTTTGTGCGGGCTGGGACCGTTGTGTGCCCAGCAAACGCATGAGTATCGCACGGTTTTTTCCGCGGCGTTGGAAAGGCACCTGGCACAATATCCACAAGTATATGCTACTCCGGGGGTTGGGCGTTTTGAATGGATGAAATCCTACGCACCTTCTAACACCGTGCGGCAGTCACCACGTGTGCGGGAACAGCTTTTCGGCAAGAAAAAACGGATCCAAGAACAAGTGGAAGCGGTGGCTGTATTTTTATTTAATATGTATATCTCTGCGGCCGCTTACCGCGAAGATATGCCCGCGCAACTGACGCTAGATTATGTGGGTGCATTGGACGGATTTTTCAAATGTGAAGAAATGATTCCTGTGGATAAAGTGCAAGATTTTTATACCCGCCACCGTGAGGAAATTCAAACTCGGCTGACCGAGTTGTTTGCACAGGAGGGGATAGTGGAGTATCAAGTGTCTCCCCTGATGAATGAAATGCGGGAACGCAGATTTTTGCAGGTGTTGGCTTCGGCCCCGACACATGAAAAATGGCCCGGCTATGTGTGGACGGGAACAACCCGTTTAACGGCTTTTGCCTATCGCGAAGATACGCGGCAGTTGCGCAGTTTGGTACATCGGAGTTTGGCAGAGTCGTCGCGTAAAGTAATTGTATTTGAAGTTCCTCACATGGAATTTGAAGATTTAGATAATCCGCTGGCTTTGCCCAGGAATAAAGCGGAGCGGCTGTACCGTTGTGTTAATGACGAATGTGCTTATTGCACAGTTATTGGTTAGGTAAACGTGTTTGCGAACAGGTAGCTTCGTCTGCTGATTTGGGGGACGAGGTGCGGTTGTATAAAATTGCGGCGTGGCCAACAGATGGTGGATTTTTGAAACCTGCCACAACAGATAAATTTACCCTGGCCGATGGGGAACAAGCCCCTCCCTGGTTTTATCACACGGCGACGTTGGTTATCCTTAAAAAAGAGGGTCGTTATATGCCTTTAGTAGTTGACAAATTTTTAGTGGGGGAGGAGCCGATTTTGCTGGAAGAGTGGATTTGCCGTTTCCGGCCGGAAAAAACTATTTTATGGTGGAAGTATTTGAACGTAGCAAACAGGTAGAAAAGGTGATAGCGGAACCTAGCTCCCGCCTGGAAAACGATGTAGTGGTAGACGGCGCTGTGTACCACCCGTACCCTGTTCTTTCCCATTAAAATACCCCCCCGTTAGCCGGGGGGTTAGTGGTTGTGTGTGACTACAGGATACGTATTTTTATTTCTTCTTACAACCGCAAGCCATGCTGGGTAGAACAAGCTGAAAATCGTTTCCTAAATCTTCCAGCTCTTGTTCGTGTTCAATTTCCTCTTGTAGAATTTGACGGATGAGGTGCGAAGTAATCATATCCTTATTAAGCACTTTTTTAAGTAGTTTATTGTATACTTCAATGGCACAGCGTTCACCTTGTAAGTTCTGTTTGAGCACGTTGGCGGCGTCGTGATTTTTGGGGACCAGATAGCCGCAGGTGCTCTGCTTGTACCATTCCTCCGGGCTGAGTACCGGCGTGCCGCCCAGTTCAATAATGCGTTTGGCCAATTTTTTGGCATGGTCCAATTCTTCGTTGGCGTGTTCTTCCAGTTCCGGGCGTAAGGACGGGGCCATAAGCCCACTGGCTACTTGCGCGCCTGCCCAGTATTGATAATAGGCCAGCCACTCGTCGCTAAATGCTTGGTTTAGCAATTGGATAACTTCTTCCACATCCAACCCGGCCTGTGCTACAATTTTCCGTCCCGTCATTCCCATAACTACCCCCCTAATACAAACGAATTTGATGCGGGGCCATGAACCGCCGCAACCATAGTATACTAATTCATTTATATACTTTCCGGCCCGAAAAAGGGTTAGAAATTACGGTAACAGGTAGTCGTTCCAGGCTCCGCCGCTTGAATAGTATTTCCCGCCGACAGATTTACAAATTTTCTGATGATTTTTGTTAAAGGCGCGACAGAACTTCCCTTTGCGAAACGAGTAATATACATATAGCCAGGTGGGGGCGGAAGAATCTGCTTGGTAGTTGCACATAATTTCTTCGTTTGAACCGTTGAACCGGCATAATACATTTCCGATGGTCAGTTGGGTTTTGGATGCGTTTAGTTGGCCGCCTGGCAAAATGTCCAATGCTTCCAAATCTGTGGTGTTATACACACCATTAGCCAAATAATATGCCTCTTGACTTTTGGCGATACCGTCTCCAATGACCTGCAATTGTACAAAGCGGCTTTTGGCAACGGCTTTTTGGTATTGCGGCAATGCCACCGCCGCCAAGATGCCGATGATAAGCACAACAACTAATAATTCAATGAGCGTAAATGCATGATTGTTTTCCATATGATTTATCCGCTTATTATTTTTTGCCGATACTTTATTATCGTTTTTTTTTTTGATATGTCAAGCAAAATTTGGCAGGTTGAAGAAAATACTGCGTCACTTACTGGAATAAAAATAGGCAAGGAGAGGAGAAAATTAAGGTTCGGGCATGAAAAAACCCTCTTAAAGGAGGGTTTCAAAATTCACACGGTGAGTGTAGTTCGGGTGGCTAAATGCTTATTCTTTTGCTCCGTAAGATTTGAGAAGTTGAACTATTTCTTCATTTTTGGTTAATTGCAGGATGGTTTTACCTTCTTCATCAGTTGTATTGGGTTCAGCCCCAGCGGCCAATAATGCTTCAACAGCTTCTGCATCAGGCATAAAAACTGACACCCACCACAAAGCAGAATATCCTTCTTGTTTATGTTTGACATTTGGGTCTGCTCCGGCTGCCAACAATGCTTTTACTATTTCCGCTGTATCGCCTGCATTGTATTCATTCGGATATAAAAGAGCCTCAGAAATAGCTTCTTTATCACTTATTCCGGATGCTAACAACGTTTTAACTACTTCTGTAAATCCTAAATTGCTGGCTTCTTTAAGTGCACGTCCGTTTGCGGTTGCTCCCGCATTTAACAAAAGTTCCATAACTTCACTTATATCCTTATCTGATTCCTCAGCGGAATTGTCTGAATATAACACTTTATCCACTATGATTTGTTCTAATTCTTCTTTTGAAACGTCAATGCCCGCATCTAATAAAACCTTTACAGCATATTGATTTTTATCCCGGCACGCTTCTAAAAAAGCCTCTTTTAGCTTTTGCTGAGTAACATTTTTGCCAGAAGAGGTTATCCACTTTTTAAGTTCACGGGCTTCTTCTTTATGTTCTTCGCTGAGTAGGGTATGCCAAGGAAAGGGTTTCCCGTTTTCATCTACTGGTAGCATATTTCCTTTTCCTTCCTTGATTTGTTTAATCATAGGGGCTTTTAAGTCGGCATCTATTCTGTTTTTTAATTCAGTAATATTATTTGGGACAACTGTTTTTTCTGTTTCAGCAACCTGTGTTGGACTGGACAGGTTTATTCCCTGTTTTGCTTTATCAAAGGTAATACCTTCAGTATCTTTATCTGTATTGCACGCTGACAAAGTTAATAAAATGATACTACCTAATAAAAATTTACGCATAAGGTTCCTCTCATCTGATATATTCCTATTATAAAACATTTTACTTCGTACTTGCACGACTTCCTACCCAACCTGGTCAGCATAAAACGGGAATATTTACCAAAACGCGCCTAAACCCACCAAAATTCCCCTACTATCAGTGGTTCATAAAAAAATCCCCGTCGGGAGTTAATCCTAACGGGGATTTATGCTGAAAATTGAAAACTAAAATACGGAGGTTGTAGTTTCCCTAGCACTATGCTGATTTTCAAGCAACTAGAACAAGGAGTAGTTTTTTTGTTAAGATAAAGCTATGAAACAAGAGACGAAAGCATTATGCCCCATATGTTTAAAGACAATTCCCGCTATTAAAGTACAACGGGGAAGTGAAGTGTGGTTGGAAAAAACTTGCCCCGAACACGGCTCCTTTTTGGTACAGATTGCCAAGGATGCCGAGCGTTTTTTTGATAAAACATACGATGTAGAAGGCAAACCGTTTCAAGCCATTACTCCGTTTAACGGTAATTGCGGCCCGGATTGTGGTTGGTGCGATGCGCACAAACAACATATTTGTACAGGGCTAATTGAAATTACAGAGGCGTGTAATTTGGCGTGTCCTATTTGCTATTTTGGCAAAAAGTCCACGCAACATATTACCGTAGAGGAATTTAAAGTCCGGTTGCAAACGCTGCTTACCGCGGAACAGGGCCACTTGGACGTGCTTCAAATCAGCGGTGGCGAATGCTTGATTCACCCACAATTCAAAGAGATTTTGCAAGAATCCTTGCACGCGGATATCGGACGGATTTTGGTCAATACAAATGGTTTAAGATTGCTTACTGATACAGATACCTTTGATTTAATTAAGCAGCATAAAGACCGGGTAGAAATTTATTTGCAGTTTGATGGATTTGATGATGAAGTATATAAAACCCTGCGCGGAAAATCCTTGTTAACACAAAAACAAGAAATTCTAAAACAATTAAACGTGGCCGAGATAAAAACTTGTTTAGCGGTTACCGTTTATCAAGAAAACTTAAAAGAAATTCCGGCCATTTTGAAATTGGCGGTTGAATTAAAACATATTTCCGGCATTACATTTCAGCGTTTAACTAAAGTGGGCAGTGCAGCGGGAACGGAAATCCCGTCGGTTATGCAAGAAGATATTTTGCTAGCAATTGCTAATAGCGGATACATGAAATATAAAGATTTAATTCCTTTGCCGTGTTCGCATGAAAATTGCACCAGTTTGGGTTTTTTGTTTTGCCAAGGCGATAAAGTATATTCTTTGGGAGATTATATAGACTATTCAAAATGCAAGACCCAACTTTCCAACCGCATTGCGTTTGATAAAACGATTTTAGACTATATGCAAAAGAACGTTTGCAAATGTTTTGTGGGGAAAGTACTGGGCGATAATTTTATGTTGGACAAATTGCAAGAATTTGCTCAAGGGAACGGCTCTTCTTACAAAGACATGAAAATCGTGCGCATTATTGTCAAGAATTTTATGGATGCAGACACATTTGATTGGCAACGTGCCCAGAAATGTTGTACAGGAGTAAGCGTTGGGAACGGAAAAGTAATCCCATTTTGTGTACATAACGTATTAAAAGGAAAAATAATATGGTAGAAGAAAACACATCTCAAACACCCCAAGAAATTACGCAACAACCTTTACCTCCAACTTCTAATTTGTCGGCTGGCCAAACCGAAAAAGTGGGAAAACCTTATTCTGCTAAAAAACAGATTGGAATTGTGCTACTTATTTTGTTGGGAGTAGTAATTGGGTTGCCCTTTTTATTATTTATGACTTGCTTGGGTATAGCCGCTATTACAGGTTAATACTTACTATGTGGGCTTACGCGATTTGTTCTGCTATTGGTTTGATTGCCGGGGGGATAGTGGCATGGAAATTACAAATGCCGCATCCTCCGCAACGGGTACGCTTGCCCATTTATGTATGCGCTTTTATCGGGGCTATTTTAGGAGCCAAAATACCCATTTGGCTTTCTTATGGTTTGCACGGTTATATTGTGCAAGGTAAAAGCGTTATGGGCGGTATATTAGGCGCGTTTCTAGCAATTAACTTGTACAAAACATGTAGCGGCAACGCGGGCGGTTTTGGCGGCCGGTTTGTAATTCCACTGGCCGTGGCGGTTGGTTTTGGAAAAATCGGATGCTACTTAAACGGTTGTTGTGGCGGAACACTTTTTATTCCTGTGCAACTAGTAGAAAGTATATTCCAGTTTAGTATGGCAGTCGGTTTATATTTTTTCTACCGGCGTACACAACGGCCGGATTTGTTGTTCCCCATCTATTTGTTTGCCTATTTGTTGATGCGTTTGGTGATTGAATTTTGGCGGATAGAACCCCGTGTATGGAGTAATTTTACGGTGTACCAATGGCTGGCAGTTGCTTTTATCCCAGTATGTATTTTAATTCTTTGGAGGCGTACGCATGATAACATGGTTACTGCGGACAAGTGAGCATGCTCAAAATCCTATTCTTTTTCTAATTGGAATTATACTTGTTTATGTAACGGGTGTCGCGCTTTTGGCGGCCGTTGTATGGAAATTTTATGAGTATCGCCAAATCTCCCAAAAACTGGACAAACAACGGAGTCACTTTTTTTCTACGCGAGAGATGTTGTTGTTAGTGTTGTTGCTTTTCCCATGTTGGATTGGCTCTTGGGGACAAGTAGCCCTACCGTTAATTCCTTATTATTTCTTCTTTGTATTGGGCAGTATTGGGCTTTTATTTGCGACCGGATGGCATTTGTGGGCAAAACTGAATATCGGACACTTATGGTCCGATGGAATAGAAATTAAACAAAACCATCCCTTACGTACCACAGGGGCTTATGCGTTGGCGCGCCACCCGATGTATGCATCTTTGTTGCTTTGGTGTTGGTGCGGAAGTTTGATAATGTCCAATGCTCTTACATTAGTGCTAGTGAGTGCGCTATTTTTACCTTTGATGGTTCATCGTGCCAAAGCAGAAGAACAGTGGCTGTTGCAAAAAAATCCGGACTATGCGTTGTACCGAAATAATGTGCGGATGATGAGTGTTACATTGTCGGGTGGGTGGAGTGTGGCAGTACGGTTGGTATTAGCACTTGCTTTATGTTGTTTTACGGCAACAAATCAAATTACACTGACCGTTTTGGGGGGCCTAGTATTTATTCACTTGTATTTAGGATATAGTCTAAAGCCGGAAAAAACGGCGTTTTCGTACCGTTCCAAATCGGGCATGATGACGGTATTTGGGCTATTGGGGTTATATATACACCCGGCTTTTTTCTATTTTTTTTATGTAATCGTTGCCATGTGTTTATATGGATTAAAATGGAATTGTCCGTGCATGTGGGTGTATGAGAAATACCACGGCTGTCCTTGTTTTATGCTAATAAAACAATGCCGGCTCAGCCTAGCAAAAAAGTAATAAGCAACAAAATACTTAAGAATGTTCTTGCGCGACTTCCTACCCAGTCCCGTCAGCATAAAAAGAGAATATTTACCAAAAAGCACGAAAACCCACCAAAATTCCCCTACTATCAGTGGCGCATAAAAAAATCCCCGTCGGAGCGAAACTCTAACGGGGATATATGCTTAAAATCTAAAACTAAAATACGGTGGGGGTAGTTTTGCTAGCACTATGCTGATTTTAAAACAGGCAATAAACAGGCAGAAAATGGCACTTTTTCCTTTCAAAAACAGAAATAGTTTTTTATAATGAACAAGCATATTCTCCGCTCCCTGAATAGGCACTCGGGTTATTACATAATGCTTGGCAAAGTGCCACTTTTTTAGCGGTAACACTCATGGAAGGGACTTTGCACTGACACGACTGTGTTGGAGACAAATCACACTGTAACCATATCGTGGTGCCATAATTATAATAGCCGACATATCTGTTAGCGGGTCTGTAATATAAGTACCATTTGGGAGGAAGCGGAGGGATATCAATATCTAACACACTGCTTAATACGGAAGGGTCTGAAAGATTTTCAAGATTGGCGGGTGGATATTCACCCGAGGCCAACTTGTACTGTTCTAACGCGCTGTAAATTTTTTTAATATTCCAAACCATTTGTGAGTATTTAACTTTATCTACGGTTTTTTGATATTGCGGCACGGCCACGGCGGCCAAAATGCCAATGATCAGCACGACTACCAACAGTTCTATCAGGGTAAAACCGGAGCGAAGCGGAGCCCTGAAAGTGCTTTTATTCAGGGCCTCTTTCTCAATCCTAGAATAACTGGATACTAAAACACGTTCCGCATAATTATTTTCGTTTACAACATTTTGCGTATAACTGCGCCCAGTATTTTTTGTATACGTCATAATTATAACCTCCATTTATTTTTATTTAATTTACTTCAAATTTTCCTAATAAAAAAGACGACTGCTATTTGTGAGAAGCCAATCACACAAATAACAGCCGCCTACCCATTATTGATACAAATCAGATAATAGGATTATTCGCTAACAGAACCGGGTTATAAGACCGCTTCCATTAGCAATAGCGACTATTTTTGGTTTGGCTTCTCCATTGTTTATACAATAGTGATGTCTAAAATAATTTAGACAACCAAAAACAGTACCAATTCAAATTTTGTATAAGCCGTTTCGGGGCTTATGGTATTACAAAATATCTCCTGTATAAAATCTATATTTTCATGTTAGCATATTTATTTTCTATTTTGTGCGAGCCCTTGCGCGCGACTTCCTACCCAACCCGGTCAGCATAAAATTTGAATATTTACCAAAAAGCACAAAAACCCACCAAATTTCCCATGCTATCAGTGGTGCATACAAAAATCCCCGTCGGGCGCGTTGCCTAACGGGGATTTATGCTGAAAATTGAAAACTAAAATACGGAGCTTTTAGTTCTGCTAGCACTATGCTGATTTTTCAAACAGGCTGAAAACAGGCAAAAATTGATAGTTTTTTCTTTCCAAAGCGGTAGAAAAGCGGTTGAAAATAGCATTTTTTAATAAATTTGAAGCGGGGAGAAAGCGGCGAGGGTTGTTCCCAAACAGGTGACAAACAGGCGAGGGATGCTATTTCCCTGCTAAACAGGGTAAATACAGCGAAAAAACAAGGAATTTATTTTAAATTTTAAAGATTTTCTGTATTGGCACCCCATATAAATTTACCCAATTTCCTAAAATCCGGAACAGGGAACAAGCAGGGAATTTATTTGTTTAATTTGTATTTCCTTGCTTTTTTGGAGGGATCTGCTACCACCACAAAACCCTGTCGTACCCACTTTTGAAGTAACTGTCTAGCCGTTCTGCCCGCGAAGTGGAACAGTTCTTCTACATCTTTGGAAGTGATAAATTCGCTCTTTTCAAACAGAATGAGAGCTTGTTTTTGGCGGGCATCTAGCGCGTTAATGGTTTTACTTCGGTCCTTTTCGGTGCCCTGTAACTGTAAATGTTTTTGCGCACTTTGGAATGAATAGAGCATACCGGACACAAAGAATTCAATCCAACCCGTTATATCGGCCTCGGCCCGGCCCATATAGTAATTGTGTGAGGGGCCCACCGCAAGTGCATTATAGTAATCTTGGATGTGCTGATAGTAATACTCTTCCAAATTGTAAATACCTTTAAGGTCATACCCGCCTTGGTGTAAAATAAGCGTAGTCAAAATACGGGCCGTTCTGCCGTTCCCGTCATAATACGGGTGTATGGTTACAAACTGGTAATGGACAATAGCTGCCACAATAGGGATAGGTAACGTGTGAGTGCTTTCGTTAATCCATTCCACAAGCCCGGTCATTAGTGGGCCTACATCTTTGGCTTCCGGTGGCATATATACAATCGTACCCGTTTGGGCATCTACTACCGAGTTTTGTTCCGTTCGGTACGCGGAAGGAGTGTTTTTGCCAATAATCAGGCCATGTAAGAGTTGGATATTTGACTCCGTAACAATATGCTTTTTAGCGAGTACAGCCACTTCATCCAAAGCATTAAAATACTCTTTGACTTCCTTTTCATCCCGTTCCCGGCCTTGAATAGCTTGCCCTTTTAATACCTCGCGTACTTCCCGCTCTGTTAAGCGGTTTCCCTCAATTACAGTAGAAGAGTGCGTGGTAACAAGGCGGGAGGTTGCCTTAAGCCCGACAAGTACCCGCGGCGTTAATGGCATATCCTTGACCTGCTCTTTGATTTGGTCTATTTTATAGAGCTTTTCAAGGATAGATTGGGTAATTTGGTAATTCGGATAAAATGTTATTGGCATATTATTGGCGCTCCTATATGCCATTATTATGCCATTAAATAGGCGGAAATGTCAAGAATTAAAATAAAATACTTGACAAATAAATAATTTATTAGTAAACTATTTATATGGAAACAAATAAAACGAACTTACGTCCTTACGGTATCAATCCGGAAAAAGGACGTGCGTATGAAAATATTACGTATGTGTTAGCGTTGGTTTATAACCTATTACAAGCCCGTGTGGAAAAATACTTGCTTCCGCATGGTTTGTCGGCTGTGCAATTTAATTTACTGATGCTTGCCTCTTATCAAAATAATGGCAAAGGGCTTAGCCAAGTGGAGTTATCTAAGCGGCTTATTGCCTCCGCCAGTAACATTACTAAACTGGTAGAAAAATCGGTTCAAGCCGGTTTTATTACGCGCAAAACAAATCCACAAAGCCGCCGCGAAAATATCATTTGTATTACGAAAAAAGGGCAGGAACTTATTGATAAAGTGTGGCCTGGATATGACCAACTGGTAAAAAGTTTGACGGAAAAAATCCCTGCCGCAGATCACCCACAAATGGAACAAATTTTAAAAGATTGGTTTGTCGCACTGCAGGAGGGAAAATAATATGTTGTCTTTACTCAAAACTTTCTTTAATCGTTCGTTTTTGGCCCTATTTTGTACGCAGTATCTAGGTGCATTTAACGATAATTTCTTCCGCACGGCTATGGCTACTTTTATTACTTACAAAGTAACCAGTATGTCTGCCGGAAGCAAATCGGTGGTAGTATCGCTAGCAGTGGCGTTATTTATGTTGCCGTTTTTCTTGTTCTCGGCATTGGCCGGGGAATTAGCGGATAAATTTCGCAAAGATATCCTTATTAAAGCCACTAAAGGGTTGGAAGTTGTTATCGTTCTTTTAGCCGGGGTCGGATTTTTAACGACCAACGTACCACTTTTACTGGGTGTACTATTTTTAATGGGTACGCAGTCGGCCTTTTTTGGACCCGTAAAATACAGCATCTTGCCTGATATTTTGGGTGAAAAACAACTCATTGCCGGTAACGGTATTATTGAAGCGGGAACGTATGGTTCTATTTTGCAAGGCACGATTTTCGGTGGAATTATCATTGCCGCTAATGAATTGTGGTTGCCCGGCATTATTTTAGGGGTAGCGTTGCTAGGGTTGCTTGCCAGTTTGTTTATTCCGGCTCAAAAACCGGCCAATGCGGATTTGAAAGTAGATAAAAATTTCATCCGCAGTACTTGGAAAAATATGGCGTTTGCCAAGCAGAACCACGATATTTTTCTGTGTATTTTAGGTATCTCTTGGTTTTGGATGTTGGGCACAGCGCTTGTTGCCCAAATGCCTTCTTTGGCACATGATATTTTAAACGGGACTCCCGGACTTTTTACCTTTTTGCTCACGCTTTTCTCTTGTGGTATTGGATTGGGGTCCTTACTTTGCCAGTTTTTAGTAAAAGGCGAAATTACCAGCAAATACGTTCCGGTAAGCGCCCTTATTATGACGGTATTTTTAGCCGATTTAGCGTGGGCTACTGCGGGCTATGTTCCATCTGCGGTCCCAGTGGATTACAAGGCATTTTTGCTAACCTTCGCGGGTAAACGTGTTACGCTTGATTTGCTTGGTTTTGCGGTGTGCGGAGGGTTATATATCGTACCGCTTAATGCTATGTTGCAATTTTTGGCTACTGGGGATACCCGCTCCCGTGTGATTGCTACCAATAACATCATTAATTCGCTTTTCATGGTACTCGGTAGTGGCTTTTGTGCGCTGCTACTTGCCATGCACTTTACGATTCCTACTGTGTTTGGCGTGATTGCGTTTGCTAACGCGTTAGCTGCCATTTACATTTGCGGTCTATTGCCGCATCACATCATTCGCATGATGATGACGCGCATTTTGAATTTTGTGTACGGTGTAAAAGTAAACGGGTTAGAAAACTGGAAAAATTTGCAAGGCAATGCACTTATTATTGCCAATCATACGTCGTTTTTAGATGCAGTGCTATTGTGGGTATATATCCCTGGCCATTTGTATTTTGCCATTGATACATACGTGAGTCAAAAATGGTGGGTCAAACCGTTTTTGCACTTAGTCAAATACTTTCCGATTGATCCCACCAACCCGATGGCAGTAAAATCCATTATTGAAGAAGTAAAATCGGGTAAACGGGTAGTTATTTTCCCGGAAGGACGTATTACCACGACTGGGGGGCTGATGAAAATTTATCCCGGCCCTGCTATGATTGCCGATAAAAGTAATGCGCAATTACTTCCCATTTGTTTGGAAGGCAGCCAGTATTCGCTATTTTCTCGTTTTGGCACGCAATTAAAAACACGTCCGCAAAGTAAAATTACGATTTCTATTCAAGCTCCTAAAACCTTAAAAATTGACGAAACTATCAAGGGAAAAGCGCGCCGTTTGGCGGCCGCCCGTGGACTTTACGATATTATGGTCAATATGAAGTACGAGGCGGGCAATATCAGCGAGACGTTGTTTGATTCGCTCATTGATGCCTATAAATTAGTGGGCCGTAAAAAACGTATTATCAATGACGCTACCCGTCATCCGCTTAACTTCGGCCAATTTTTAACGGCTGTATTTGTACTTGGTAAACAAATCCAAAAGTATACCAAGCCGGGCGAAATGGCAGGATTTTTACTCCCCAATATGACGGCTAGTGTGGTAGCGTTTTTTGGTATGCGCGCGTTTAATATTACGCCGTGTATGCTGAACTTTTCTACGGGTGTAAAAAATATGCTGGCGTGTTGCAAGGCAGCAGAAATTTTTACCGTGTTTACTTCCAAAACATTTTTGGAACAAGGAGGGCTCTCGGAAACGGCGGCCGCGCTTAAACAAGCAGGGTTGAAACTTGTTTATTTGGAAGATCTCCAAACACAAATTACGCTTTGGGATAAATTAGTGGGCTTGGCGGTTTCTTATGCGCCGCGCCGTTATTACAAAATGGTGCGTGGTAATGTTAGCCCCAAGGATCCGGCGGTTGTGCTCTTTACATCGGGAAGCGAGGGAACCCCCAAAGGGGTGGTTCTTTCCCATGAAAATATCCAAGCCAACCGTTTGCAACTGCAAAGCGTGCTAGATTTTGGGCTTAAAGACCGTGTGTTTAACGCTATGCCCATTTTTCATTCATTTGGACTTACGGTGGGAACGCTACTTCCATTATTGTGCGGGGTACCTGTATTTTTCTATCCGTCTCCGTTGCATTACCGCATTGTGCCGGAACTCATTTATGATAGCAACGCTACCATTATTTTCGGCACGGATACATTTTTTAACGGATACGCAAAAATGGCTCACCCGTATGATTTTTACTCCGTGCGTTTAGCCGTAGTGGGTGCTGAAAAACTGAAAGAAGAGACCATCCGTAAATACTACGACCAATTCGGTTTGCGTATCATGGAAGGATACGGTGCAACCGAAACAGCGCCCGTAATGGCCGTCAATACGCCCATGTACTTTAAACGCGGTAGCGTAGGGCGTTTGCTACCGGGTATTGAATATAAGTTGGAACAAATCCCCGGCGTTGAAGATGGAGGTAAACTGCTTGTCAAAGGAGCCAATATTATGGCCGGGTATCTACGCGAGAGTAACCCCGGTGTATTAGAGCCGCCGCAAGATGGGTGGTACGATACTGGCGATATTGTGCGTGTGGACGAAGATGGATTTGTGTTTATCTTGGGTCGTGCTAAACGCTTTGCCAAAATTGCAGGCGAGATGATTTCCTTAACCGCTGTGGAAACAGAAATCAATGCGCTGTGGCCTAACAAAATGCACGCGGTAGTAAACATCCCCGATGAGAAAAAAGGTGAACAGTTGGTACTGTTTACCACGGAACCGACGGCCGAACGCGGATCCTTGCTTGCCGATTTCAAAGAGAAAGGCCTTAGTGAACTGGCCGTGCCCAAAACGATTCGTGTAGTGGAAGAAATTCCGCTCATGGGTACAGGTAAAGTAGATTATGTAAAGTTAAAAGAGATGGCATTAAACAGCTAGGATTTATTATGACTAAATTACACATTGAAAGCATTGCCTATGAATTGCCGGATCGGTATGTCTTGTCTAATGAACTTGACGAAAAATGTCAAACCCCTATTGGATATACCGAAGAATATATCGGTATCAAGTCACGCTATTATTTTGATAAGAAAACCGTGCTGGCAGGTGGTGCGGCAGCAGCTCAAAAGGCCGTGGAGCAAGCCGGACTGACGTGGGCAGATATTGATTGCATGGTGGCGGCTTCTGCTACCAAATGGCAACCCATTCCGTGCATGGCTGCTTGTCTAAAACAAGAGTTAGGAGTATCTGATTATACGTTTCCTTGTTTTGATATAGACAGTACTTGTTTAAGCTTTATGGTGGCAGTGGATACGTTGGCATGCGGGTTAGAAAGTGGGAAATATAAACACGTGCTTGTGGTTTCTGCCGAACAACCTTCAGGCGTTATTAATTGGAATCAACCCAAAAGTGCGTGTTTATTTGGAGATATGGCCGTAGCGGCTATATTGGGACGAGGAAGTGCAGAGAAGCCTTTCTTCTCATGTTTTAGCACTCACATCCAAGGAGCCGATTTTGCTCGTATTAAAGGTGGACAACTGGCACAGCTTCCCACATCATATACACCGCAAAATCATAACGATTATTTGTTTGATATGAACGGACGAAGTATCTATAAAGTTTCGGCAAAAGTATTACCCGGATTTATTGAAAATGCATTTAAACAAACAGGGCTTACATGGAAAGATATTGCCATGGTTATTCCGCACCAAGCCTCTCCGCTAGCCATGACGCTGATGTGTAAAAAACTAGGGATTCCTTTGGAAAAAATGATGTTTACGATACAAGATTATGGCAATAATGTGGCGGCTTCCATTCCGTTTGCATTTGCTAAAGCCACTGAGCAGGGTAAAATCAAACGAGGCGACAAAGTAATGCTACTGGGCACGTCAGCGGGTTTATCTATTGGGGTGATGATTCTTGAGTACTAAAGTGCTATTTACAGGGGCGCGGGCGCCTATTGTAGCGTACATGGCTCGCTTGCTTGGGCAAGTGGGATATGAAGTGTGCGCCGCAGATAGCACATACGCAAGTGTTTGCGTAGCGAGCTGTTTTGTGCATAAATTTATTAAACTTCCTAAACCAACTGATTCCAATTACAGAGATACGTTGTGCAAGATAGTACAAAAGTACCAGATTGACTATATAATTCCCACCTGTGAAGAAATTTTTTACCTTGCTCAATTCCGGCAAGAATTATCCCAACATGCTCGCGTATTTTGCGAGGAAGCCCCAAAACTAATTTCGTTACATGACAAATGGAGTTTTTATAATTATTTATGTAAGGTCGGTTTAAGAACACCCGCTACCCAACTAGCAGACCAAGCAGACGAAACGTGGGAAGAACCGCATATCATTAAGCCGCGCTTTTCTCGTTTTGCCAGTAAGGTAAGATGTGAAACGAAATTGCCCAAGACAATGGCAGATAACCGTCATATCGTGCAAGAGTTTATCAACGGAAAACAAATTTGTTCGTATGCTTTTTGCAAAGAGGGGAAAGTACTTGCCCAATGTGTGTATGAGCCGGTTCTAGCGGCTGGCAAAGGAGCCGGGATTTTGCTTAAGCGTATCTCCCATCCGCAAGCGGAAGAAATAACAGCGCGTATTAGCCAAGATTTTTGTTTTACAGGGCAAATTGCCTTTGATTTTATAGAAAAGGATAACAATGAATTATATGTTATAGAGTGTAACCCGCGTGCGACGAATGGACTTGGTTTTTTAGGCGCTGATTTTGTGCGGTTGTTATCTAATGAAAGAACAGTTAAAAAGGATAACCCTTCTGTGCTGATTTCCCACTTGGCGGTTTGGTGTTATGGGGTACTACAACCTCTTAAAACCCTGCAAGCCCACAGATTGTGCGTTGGAGCGGTTGATTTTGTATCGTTTAAACAAGACCCCCTTGCGTGGCTAGCGCAAATCCCGATAGTAATTTGGTGGCTATTCAAAGGACTTTGGTGTGGCGGGCCGATGGCGGCCAGCACCGTAGATATTGAGTTTAACGGAGCCAATTATTTATGAAAATACTTGTAACAGGGGCAACCGGTTTTTTGGGTAAGCGGACTTGTGAAATCTTAGCAAGCCAAGGCCATCAAGTGGTGGGGATTGGTCGCAATCGCGCTAAAGCCCCCGCTGGAATTAAATTTTTTCAGGTCGATTTAACCTATCTCTTACCGCCGGAAGTATGGCAAGGAGTGGAAGCTGTCGTCCACTGTGCGGCAAAAAGTTCCGTATGGGGCAAGTACGATGATTTTTATCAAAACAATGTAGTGGCTACTCGGTTATTAGCCAAGCAAGCTTTACACCAAGGGGTCAAACTCTTTGTGCATATTTCATCTACTAGCGTATATTTTGATTCCAAAAATCACCAACAAATTACCGAGGAAATGCCACTCCCCAAACATAAGGCTAATCATTATGCCGAAACTAAATTTTTGGCAGAACAAGAAATGCTGAAATTTGTCCGTAAAGGGTTACCGGCTATTATTTTGCGCCCGCGTGCCATATTCGGGGTGGGAGACAGCGCTTTGCTACCGCGTCTTTTGAAAGTAAATAATGAAAAATTCTTCCCGGAATTTACTAATAATGGGGGTCCTCTAACCGATATAACGTACGTGGATAACGTGGTAGAAGCCATTACATGTGCGTTGCAAGCTCCAACATCCTGCTACGGGCAAATTTATAATATTACCAACGGGGAAAGTGTTTTAATCCAGCAAACAGTTAAACGGTTAGTGGAAAATTTAGGATATACTTATCACGGGAAACGGGTTCCGTTTGCTTTAGCCAAAATGTATGCTTATTTTTTAGAAAAATGGCATCAGTTATTTTGCCCTAAAACAGAGCCGCCTTTTACCGTATCTAGTATTAGTTTAATTGCTAGGGACCAAACATTTTGTATTGGCAAAGCACGCCGGGAACTGGGTTATCAACCTAAAATAACTGTTGCACAGGGGCTAGCGTATGTTACCCAACATTGGAAACATTAAAATATTATCTTGCGGTTATTGCACACAACTGGAATGGCTTGTTTCCAAACAAGGATATTGGAAAAGGGTGCGTTTTCCAGCACGTTGTTTTCTAGCGCCTTTGCAAAATGGATATTTGTTATTCGATAGTGGTTATGGTGCTGACGTAGGCCACATTATGCAATCATGGCCAGCTTGGTTGTATAAAACACTTATCCCGGTAACAATACCCCCTAATCAAACTGCAGCTATGCAACTAAGTGCGTTGGGGATATCCAAGGATGATATAAAATATATTTTTATTTCCCACTTCCACGCAGACCATATTGGGGGATTGCGAGATTTCCCGAAGGCTCGGTTTATTTGTTCACAAGAGGGATACCAAGCTCTTAAAAAGCTTTCCAAGTTTCGTCAGGTTTGCAAAGGATTTGTGAGCGAGTTTTTACCGGATGATTTTGAACAACGAGTGATATTTGTAGATACAAATAATGCCCAAAAATTAAATAATTTAACAGTATCTCCTTTGGCAGATTTACCGAATATGTATGCAATAGAACTCCCCGGTCATGCCAAGGGCCAGTTGGGGTTATGGCTTAAAAACGAAAATATTTTACTGGCCGCCGATGCAGCGTGGCGGCACACTAATTTAAAACCCGGGGCAGAGCCGTCGTCTATCGCTTTGCTGCTTTGTGAAGATAAAATACGTTATTTACAAACTCTTTCTGCTTTAACCAAGTGGGCGGAAGTACAAATTTTATTCACGCACGAGGAAGAATAATGTTTTATAAACTTTTAACATTTTTTTATTATTTGCGGGCCAAATATTGGTTGCGATTTTCTTCTCGTGCTAAGTTGGAAAGATACCAACAAAAGCAACTCAAACGTATTTTAGGGTATATGAAAAAGCATAACCCCTTTTATCACACTAAAAATCTTTCTGAGAGAGATTTGCCTTCTTGGCCTTGTATGGATAAATACAATTTGATGACTCATTTCGACGAGCTTAATACGGCGCATATTCCTCTTGCGCAAGCGCAGCGCATCGCCCAACAGGCCGAAGTAACGCGTGATTTTACCCCCAAAATAGGTAAATATAGCGTGGGGCTTTCTTCAGGCACTTCAGGGATAAGAGGCGTGTTTTTAATTAGCCCGCGTGAGCAAGCTCAATGGAGCGGGACCATTTTGGCTAAAATGTTACCTAAATCTATTTTTTGTAAACAGAAAATTGCATTTTTCTTGCGAGCTGATAATAACTTGTATGAAAGTGTAAAGAGCCATATTATACAGTTTAAATTTTTTGATTTGAAAAAACCGTTTGAACAACATATTTCTATTTTGAAAAATTTTCAGCCCGATATTTTGGTTGCACCTCCTACGGTACTGTATCTATTGGCCCAAGCGCAAGAACAAGAAAAATTACATATTGCCCCAATAAAAATTATTTCGGTGGCAGATGTGCTGTATGATGATGTGAAACAATATATAAGCCGTATTTTTAAACAAAAAGTACATCAAATTTACCAAGCTACCGAAGGTCTTATTGCTTGTACTTGTGCGCAAGGGCATTTGCACTTAAACGAAGAGTTGATGCTTGTTCAGCAAAAAAACTTAGAGAAAAACTCGGGCCGTTTTATACCGGTATTAACTGATTTTAACCGTACCACACAACCGATTATTCGCTATGAACTGAATGATATTTTGACATTGAGTTCCCAGCCTTGCTTTTGTGGTAACCCTTCGTTGGTAATTGAGCGCATAGAAGGACGGTGTGATGATGTGCTATATGCTCCGGGTAACCCATTGCACCCGGTGTTTCCGGATTTTATTGTACGGCTTGTACTTCAATATTTGCCGTTTGTGGGTAATTTCCAATTTCGGCAAGTTTCTCTAACAAAGGCTCAGTTGGCTTTGCCGGTTGATATGAAATGCCCACCAGAATTACTCACGCAACTAAAACAGGTTTTACCCATACAAATTGATGTAACGGTGTGGCGGCCCACTACGGATTTGACCCATAAACAAAAGCGTGTAGTGCGGGAGTTTTCGGTATGATACGTTTTATCAGTCCGCAACAATATGCTACTTATACGCCCCCGGATAATCCCCAAGCACGTGCGGTTTATCAGTATGTAAAACCTTTTATAGAAAAGGGTAGCCGGGCTCTCATCCATAACGTAGATACCGAGGTATGGCTTGCTCAAATTGATGATATTCTATTACCGGTAACCAAAAACACAGCCCAGTATGAAAATTCCTATGTGTGTTCGTTGTATACGCATTATATTTCGTATTGTAAAGAAGAGATGAATATCGTTGGGATAGGGGGCCTCAAATATTTATTTGCGCCGCTATTAGGACTGTTGGGCTGGATGGCAAACGAGCTCAAATGAACAAAGTCGTTATTCTAAACAATTTTATACTTTCTACCAATTTATATGTTCCGGTATTTAAGGCACAATATCAAGAGTTGGTTCGGGCAGCTCAAAAACAATTCCCAGAATTTTTAATTGCTTTTCGCTCGCTAAACGAGGATTATAACGCCATTGCATTAGCTGATCTAACGTCTTTGGATGGTCATAAAATTGCCTCCCGTCGTGTTTACTTATTAAAACCCGAAAATATCCGTTCTTGCGCTAAAAAATTATTGCGCAAAGATGAAAACACAAAACAAGCAAAAAACTACTGCTGGGCCAGCGCATCACTAGCGGATGTGCCGGATATAAATCAATTTCACGAAGCATTATATTTGAAGAAATATTCTCGTCTTAATCCACAATTTACCCAGTTATTTTATCGTCATATTTTGCAGAATGCATTATTTCGGGTACGAATGCTAAGAAAAGGGGTTAAAAACAGAGGGGTGTGTGGTCTTTTTGTGCATGGGAGCGGGGTTACGGCTCCCGTTTTCGGATACGCGCCTGATAGTACAACGCAAGATGCCTTGTATCGTGTTTTATCTTTGTGGGGATGGGAGATGATCCAAGATAAGGAACCGCTTAATATCAATTTTTCGTCCGGTGTATCTCTTTTTAAACGAGCCCGCGGCGCAGTAGGACGCACGGAATATACTGTGCTATTTTATAACCATTTATCTATTGGGAGAAGATGGTTTTGGAAATGGTTCGCCGGGTTTATAAATCGGGTTGCTTTGCCCATTATGATTTGGAAGAAGTACTAGGCAAGGAACGAAAGGATTGCCCTGTAATTTTCACCCATTTTTGGTTACTGCATAACCAATGTCCCGTAATATTCATTTCATTAATTTTATCGTAATTTAGTAGGGCTGGCCCGTTGAGCGGTTTAGCCAAAAATTGATAGAGCCGAATTGCAGCGCCGGCTAAACGGGGGTTTATGTTTAGAAAACGGACGTTGCGGTTAGCTACCGCTTGAATCAGTTGTTTCCATGTATAAGCGTTTGGATCTGCCACAAAAAAGGTTTGATTTAATACTTCTGCTTTCTGAATCGCTATTACGATAGCATTCGTGAGATCTTCCACATGAATTACACTATATAAAACAGTAGGGGTTGGATCTATAAAAAATCCATATTTTAAGAAAGGCGCTAAATCACTTAGGCCGCTAGCGTTTGGACCATACACAATGGGCGGCCGAAGAATGACAAAAGGTGTTTTGAGGTGGGATAGTTCTTTTTCTGCTGCTAATTTAGTCCGGCCATAATCGGCAACCGGATTACAAGGGAAGGATTCATCTATGGGCTGCTTAGTAGGGGCCGGGCCCGCCGCCGCTTGGCTGGAGATATGAATAAATCGTTTTAGCGTAGGAGTTTTATTAGCTGCTTGTATTAATGAGCAGGTTGGTAATACAGTACCGTTAAAGTACCCTTCTGCTGTGAAACTAAAAAGACATCCGGTTAAATTAACTAAATAATCTATTCCTTGTAATGCTTGCGTTAAGGAAGAAATATCTTGATAATCAACCACGAAAGTAGGGAACGGATTTTGTTGTTTTGCTTTACGTGATAAAATCCGCACCTGAAAATTATGTTGAGTTAGTTTCGCGGCTAAATGTTGACCAATAAACCCACTTCCACCCGCAATGGCTACTGTAAACATATATGTATCATATCATTTCTTGAAATAACTTGACTTCTAGGCCTAGAAGAAGCGTGAATGCGTAGATATTTATAAGCAAGTGCACCACTTCCTATCTAGTCCGGTCAGCATAAAGAGAGAAGATTTTGCCGAAAATCTCACAAACACGCAAGAAACCGCGTGCTCAAAGTGGTGCACAAAAAAATCCCCGTCGGAGCTAAACTCTAACGGGGATTTATGCTAATAATTTAAAACTAAAATACGGAGTGCGTAGTTTGGGTAGCAGGATGCTAACATTCTAAATAAAGTAAAAACCCTACATTTCTGCAGGGTTTTAAGTATAGGAGTTATTTGTCGGTTTTTTCTAGCACGTAATAGGCGGGTTTTTGACCACGGAAAACATAATCACCGCTTTTCCATTCAAAGAACATGTACTCTTTACCACCTATCTTTTTAATTTCATAAGCCGAGTTTGTCTTGTCCCCTTTGTGTAAGATATGGCCTTTTGTCCACGTAATAGCGGGTGACATGGGCGTCTTGCCGTTGGGTTGCAAAGTCAATTTTTTCAAATACAAATCCCCTTTCCAAAATTTTTCTCCGGGTTTGAATTGGCTAGGCTCAAAGACGAAATCAACCGATTTCCACTTGCCAACTGCTTGAGGGTCATTTTTGAAAGGCATATTGATATTATCCGTGCGCAAATTAGACGTTTTGCGAAGTACATAATACGAGGGTTTTAACCCCAAACATGTATAATCGCCGCTTTTCCATTCAAAGAATAAGTAATCCTGGCCATTGATTTTCTTAATCTCATAAGCGGAATCGGTTTTGTCGCCTTGGTGTAAAATATGGCCTTTGGTCCACGTAAAACCGGAATTGACCACCTTGCCTTCTGGTAAGAAGGTCAGTTCTTGCAGGAAAAGGTCGCCACGGAAAGATTTTTGAGAAGGATTAAAATCTTCTATCTCATCCACAAAATCTACCGATACCCAATTGCCTTGCAGTTGGGCGTCATCCACAAACGGAAGATTGACTTCATCTTGCTTGGGATTTATTTTTGCATTTGGACCAAAAGCTGTCTCACAATTCGGGTTAGCCATGGCCGAAAGGACAAGTCCTGTACAGAAAACAATTAACGTCATCAATTTACGAGACATAAGCGCTCCTTATTGGAAATGAATATAATCGGGTTGGCTTTCAAGCCCCCGGGGGCCGCATTCGCCAAAATTCTGCGCTACGTATATATTCGTGGCATGTAAAGCAGACGGCCCTAACAATTCTACTGGGTGGGGCTGACGTACATACAATCCTATCCCTAGAAGTACAAGCAAACTTCCCACGGCTAATGCCCATTGAAAACGCCGCGGGGCATGGCAGGTCAATTTCCGTTCCAAGACCATTCTTACACGTTCTTTTGTCGTAGTACTGGGTTGGAAACCGCTCTCTAACACCGTGTTCAATTTGTTCTTGTATTTCATAGCTCATTTCCTAATTTGAATTTTAATTTTTTAACGGCCCGGTGTAAAAGGACACCTACATTACTTTGTGAGAGCCCTGTAATAGCGGCAATATCAGTCTGTTTAAGACGTTGATAATAATGCAGGTTGATAAGCTCTCGCTCTTGGCTTGTCAACACCTCTAAAGCAGCTTGCAGTTCTTCCTCCAAAGAGGTCCGTTCCAACGTGCGGGCCGGATTATCATCCATCGGTAAATTCTCTTCTTGCTGTGGTGTAAACGAAAACCAAGAACGGATTTTCTTACGCCGGGAAAAATCTACCGTTACACTATGGGCAATGGTAAAAATCCACGCCTCAATAGGGGATTTATCTGCATTGTATGAATTGAACTTTCTATACAATTTTTCAAAAATACACGCCGTTAAATCTTCCGCTTCCGTATCCGTCTCACAGCGGTAACGTGCATAGTTGTAAACACGTACAAAGAAAGTTTCATACAATTCTTCAAACTGCATAAGTGCTCCTTTTTTAGGTCCGTCACTAGTTAATACGCAGCACCTAACAAAATATTACAAAATTCTGTATAGAATTGGCCGTTACTAATCGCAAGTGCGCGACTTCCTACCTGACCTTGTCAGCATAAAAACAAAAGATTTGCCACAAATCCCAATAATTCGCCAAAAACCGCATGCTGAAAGTCGTTCATAAAAAAATCCCCGTCGGGAATTAACCTCAACGGGGATTTATGCTGAAAATTGAAAACTAAAATACGGAGTCGACGAGAGTTCGTCCTGCATAAATTTCCTGACGGAAATTTTGCCCGGAACCGCCCTCGCGGTTTTTGCCTTTCGCGGCTTACGCACGCTCAAACAAAAACATCGCTCCGGGCTTCGAATCTCGACGCAACACCAAGCAGTTGGTGTTGCTCGATACTCCCCATAAATTTAAAAACCCGCACAAGGCGGGTTTTTAAATTCATACGGAGTCGACGAGATTCGAACTCGCGGTCTCTGCCTTGACAGGGCAGCGTGTTAACCAGGCTACACCACGACTCCAAACAACTCAAATTTTTTCGTACCTATATTGTAGCTTAAATAGACGCATAACGTCAACCGTTTTCCCGTACACGCCAGCTGCGGCTACTTAAATTCACCCCATAAGATCTGCTCTAATTCCAACTCCACACCGTGTTTTTCTTTTACTTTTTGGCGCACTTGATGTATCAGTTCGCGGATATCTTCCGGCGTGGCGTGGTTGAAATTGATGATAAATCCGGCGTGCTTTTCCGATACTTTGGCTCCGCCCACCGTCAGCCCGCGTAAGCCTGTGTCGTCAATCAGACGTGAGGCATAGTCGTTTGCCGGGCGTTTGAATACACTGCCAGCACTGGGGTAATCCAGCGGTTGTTTTTCAATGCGTTTGTGCAAAATGGTGTAGCGGCTTTGCGTGAGATGGGTGAAATCTCCTTTGGTTAATTCAAACCCAGCTGATAACACAATGTAATTTTGTAATTCCTCTACATGACGGTAAGAGTACGTAAGATCCTTTTTGGCAAACGTAACGGGGCGGCCTTCCAGGTCTAGCGTGTCCACGTACTGCAAACAATCAAATGTCTCTTGCCCGAACGCGCCTGCGTTCATATACACCGCCCCGCCGATACTGCCCGGAATACCCGAAAGTTTTTCCATTCCCGCCAGGCCCGCCTGACAGGATTCCTCGCACACTTTATCTAACGCGGCACCCGCTTGTGCCTTGATGCTGGTGCCTTCCAGCGAAATATGGTTCATACGTTTAGTAGAGCAAACAATTCCACCCAGGCCTTTGCTACCTACTAAAATATTGGAACCGAAACCGATAATATGTAATGGAATTTGAAAAGACCGCGCCAACTTAAGCACAAAGGCCCACTCCTGCGGCGAAGACGGATACACATACACCTGCGCCGGGCCACCGGTGCGATAGGTAGTGTGCAGGGCCATCGGCTCATCAAGCAGGCAGTTTTCGCCGAAGAAGTTTTTAAGTTCCTGTTTATAATCCATGGTTGATTAGATGACTAAAAGTTTAAACCCAACCCGCCCTGAAAACCGTGATTGTGCGTCGTGTAGGTGTACGAGCCGTATACATACACAAACGGGAAAGGATGTACGTTGACTCCGGCGGTGTAGCGCATGGCTCCGTCGGAAGTGGAGCGGTTCCCAATGCGGCGCACGGACAGATCGCCATAGTCGTAACCGAGGCCCACATACGGGGTGAAAACTAAAAGGGAAGTAGATGCTACCGCGGAAACGGAATAGTGGTCGGTCGTGTAATAATCGGTTTTAGCACGGTCATAAAATCCGGACAACGAAAGATGCACCACTTCCAGCACGTTATAGCCGTACTTAATGCCGCCGCCAAACGATTCAAATCCGTTCAAGTCCGTGCCGCGCAAGGCCAGCGTAATGTTGGCTACAGGGATGAACGTTTCTGCCGTTACAAAACCGGTAAACAAGAAATCTTCGGAGGAAATATCATTGTCTTTCCCTACTTTTACCGCACTTGCGGTGCCGCCAATATCAAACCCGGGGAAAGTGGTTGCTTTGCCGGTGTGGAAATCAGCCATGCCGATTAAGGCGTTGATATCGCGGTTATAGGCGGACAAGTTAGCCCCGACGGAGTAATGGTCTCTAAAATCGTTAGAAATGTTAGAGGAAGCTTGGGCCCCTGTTACAACCAAGAGGGGGATAAGTACAGTAAACAGTAATTTTCTCATACGTTCTCCATTTGCGAAAGTTTAAGATATATAATATGATAGAAAAAGAGGGGCGTAAGTGCAAGCTGCCCCAACCGGTAAAAGGAGAATTTTATGGTAAGTGAATTGGCTGGAACATTAACTACTCAAAAAATTGATACGCAGGCCCTGCGCCGCGCATTTTACGAGCCGCAAAATACCCCCGTCCCTGTTAAATTTGGTACGTCGGGTCACCGCGGCACTTTAGGGAAAGGTTTTTGTGCCTTACACGCTAAAGCTATTGCACAAGCCGTAGCACGTATTCATGCAGAAAATAACATTACCGGGCCGGTGTTGGTAGGGGGGGATACGCGGCTTATGTCGCGCGATACGGCCCAATTATGTGCCGAGGTGTTAGCCGGAAACGGAATCAGTGTTATTTTGCCCGATATGCCCGTGCCGACGCCGGTATTCTCGTTTGAAATTCGCAGTGGGCGTGCCGTAGCGTGTTTGAACGGTACAGCCAGCCACAACCCGCCGCAGGAAATGGGATTAAAATACAATCCTTCACACGGCGGCCCGGCGGACAGTACGCTAACCGGGCAAATTGAAAAATACGCCAACGAATATATGGCCCACCCCGAGCAAATCAAAACTTTGCCGCTGCAAGAAGCCCGTCAAAAAGGGTTGGTGCGCTCGGCCGATGTGCTTACTCCGTACGTAGAAGCCTTGGGAAAGAAAATTGACTTTAAAAAAATTGCGGCATCTTCGTGTAAATTTGCCGTTCATCCGCTGGGCGGCACGAGTTTGCCTTATTATAAAGCATTAAAAGAAAAATACGGCCTAACCAACGTGGATATCGTAAGCGAAGTACAAGACCCCACTTTCTATTTTATCCCACTGGACCACGACGGTAAAATCCGCATGGACCCGTCTTCTGCCTATCCAATGAAACCGCTCATTGAACTGGTGCAAAAAGGCACGTACGGCTTTGCGGGTGCAAGCGACCCGGATGCCGACCGCTTCGGTTGTGCCACAGCCAAAGGCGGTTTAATTGCCCCCAACCACGCGTTGTGTGTCATGGCCGATTATTTGATCCGCCACCAACGTGTAGCGGGTGCTACGGCCATCGGGCGCACGCTGGGCACGACGGCGTTACTGGACCGCCTTGCCAAAGCCAATAACTTAGAGCTGGACGAAGTAAACGTGGGTTTTAAGTATTTTGTGGAAGGGTTGAATAAAGGCCGCTACGTGTTGGCCGGTGAGGAAAGTGCCGGCATGTCCGTAAGCGGTTGGACTACGGAAAAAGACGGCATGTTTGCCGTGTGCCTGCTGATGGAAATTCAAGCGGCCGAAGGCGACATTGCCGAATTGTACCAGCGCATTACAAAAGAACACGGCTTGCCATATTATACCCGCGTAGATACGCCGACAGATGCTGAAACGAAAAAGCGTATTAAAGCCATGAAAGCGGCCGATTTTGCCACACTCACACACGTAGCGGGCGAGAAAGTTTCGCGCGTGCGCGACACGGACGGCATCAAAGTATATTTGGAAAAATCGTGGTTTTTGGTTCGCCCCAGCGGCACGGAAAATATCTTAAAGATCTATGCTGAAACGTTTGAGAACGAAGCACACTTGCAGGAGCTGATTCAAGAAGCACAAAAAATCTTGGCGTAATTGTCTTTTTTGTGTTACGTGCGGCGGTGCAAACTTTTGTTTGTGCCGCCTCTTTTGTGGGGTCGTTTTTTTCGTTGGGAAAAATAAAAAATTCTTCCCGGCATTTATTTTTTCTCCCGGCCCTGCGGTTGAATGGTTACTTGTTGGCATGTAACGGGGACACCACCAAAAGCGTGTGGCTACAAATAAGTGGAAGCCTACTTATTACTTGCCTGCCCCCGTCAAGGGGGTTGACATCGTTTTTTTTTTTGCTACATTTTGCATATAAGTCCATTTATGAGGGGGGATATGTATGCAAAATAAAAACTGTATTACAGGCCGTTTAAACGTCAGAGCATTTACGTTAATTGAGTTGTTGGTTGTTGTTCTTATCATCGGTATTTTGGTGGTAATCGCCTTGCCGCAATATCAAAAAGCAGTGTGGAAATCTCGTAGCGTGCAACTAAAAACGTTAGCTAAATCGGTAGGGGAAGCCCAACAACGTTATTATTTGGCGAACGGTTTTTATGCTAAAAATTTTGAGGATTTGGATATTGATATTCCGCTTGAAAAACAAGCCGGTGGCGGCGGTTCAATTTCTGCCGTTTGTCCGGCAACAACTCCGGAAGGTTCTGTAGACCCTTTGCGCAAAGGGAAAGATTTTCACCTATTGCTTTCTGCGGGTGGCAGCATCATCACCTTTTGGAAAACGGGGCCGTATTTGTGCGGCGGATTTTACTTTGATGTTTCTTCGGGAAAGTTGTTATGTGCGGAACGGGCCAGTCCTGTCGGCGGCGGCAGATTACCGCCCGACTTTTGCCCGAAAGTAGAAAGGGCCACTTTTCTTTCTCAACCCAGTACGTGGCGTCTTTACAGACTACCTTAAAATTTATTCTGCGCGGCGGTCCATGACGTAGTAGCTACCTACCGGGTGTTGTTTGGCTAAACATTTCAGCTCGGCCCCGATGTGGCTCACCATGGCAAAGGAGGTCAGTTTGCGTTTGGTGTTGTGGACGATGCCGATGCCTATAGCCAAAAAGTTAAATTTTTCTTCCTCGCCTTTGCGATTGGGGGCGAGCATAAAGCCCTGGGCGCGGTCCTGCTCGTTATAAAAAGACGGGGCCAGCGCATCGGTTTTTTTGATAATTTCCCGCGCAATCGGTTCCGCCTTGTCAAACGCGCACACGATAATAAAATCATCCCCGCCGATGTGTCCTACAAAAGAATCCGAGTCCTGCCGGGCGGCTTGAACTAAAATCTCGGAGGTTTGTTTAAGCACGCGGTCGCCCGCCTCAAAGCCGTATTTATCATTAAAAGATTTAAAGTTATTTAAGTCGCAATACAGCACGGCAAATGGTCGGCCGCTGGAAATTTCACGCTCTACGTGCGCTTGAATGGAAGGGTTGCCGGGCAAGTGGGTTAAGGGGTTGCTATCCATTTTTTGTTTATTGCGTTTGAGTAGCAATTTCACACGCGCGACGATTTCGTCCTCGTCGGCCGGTTTAGTTAAATAGTCATCAATATCCAGGCCCAGGCCTTCTAATTTGGTAGATTTTTCGGTATTGGCGGTAAAAATAATAATTGGCGTATGTAAATACCCGGTGCGACTGCGTACTTCCTGCACGACTTCAAACCCGTTTTTTTGCGGCATGTCGTAATCCAAAATCAGCAAATCCGGGTTTTGCTTGTAGGTCTTTTCAATCGCTTCCTGCCCGTTTGTAGCTTGGATAACCGTAAATCCGGCATTAGTCAACACCTCCGACACTAAACACAAAATAGCCGGCGAATCATCCGCGAGTAAAATTTTTGCAATAGGTTCTGTCATCGCACTCCATTGTAACATTTTTTTAGGGTTTGTAAATAAATGATAGCAAACTGTCGCGTACGTGGTCGCGCCGCCAAGAGAAGAAATTTTCTTTATCTCCACATGTACAATAATACGGTGTTTTGATGTGCTGGGGATTTAGGCCCGCTTCTTGCAGTTGCTGTAAAATTTCCACATTTAAATTAACAAAAATCTTTCCGTCCTTGCGGTGAATACTTTTTGGGGAAAACTGGGTGGCTACGTCCTCTTGCACCTCAAAACAGCACACCTGGATATGCGGCCCCACCCAGCCGAAAATTTTCCCGTCCGCGCCGGTTTGCCGCAAGGCAGAAGCCACTTTAAGAGGTAACCTTTTGACGACGCCGCGCCAACCACAGTGCGCCAGCGCAAACGCTTGGCCGTGTTCGTCCCACAAAAAAAGCGGTACGCAATCGGCTGTTAAAATAGCTCCGCCCCAACCTGACGTGGTAAACAGCCACGCATCGGCATCTTGCAAGGGGGCCGCCTGTACAGCCCGGGCTTGGGTTTCGTTTGAAACAGAGACAATCGTGTCGCTGTGCGTTTGATGAAAGTGCAACATGCGGTGGGGGGAAATGCCTAATTCCTGATACAGCGGGATTTGGTCGTCGCTTTGGCGCATATTGCCACGGTGGCGGGAAACAGTTCCTCCCACCAATCCGGCTGCTAGTAAACGATTGTCGGTAAAAATAGTCATGCGTTTAGTTTCTTTAAATGGACCGTGCCAATTTTATCTGCCAGTAAATACGCCGCCAAACGTTTGAAGCGGGCGGGGTCGTCGCTGGCGTAGACAGTCAGCTTGCCGCGGCCGGAAGTTTCGGCCTGGCCGTGTTGTTGCAAAAACGATTGGGCCGCTTCGGCCAGCGATTGAGCGGAGTCCACCAATTGCACGCGGGGGCCCAGTACGCCGGCAATTACCTCTTTAAGTACCGGGTAATGCGTACAACCTAAAATAACGGTATCTGCCTTGCTTTGTTTAACAGGGGCTAAATACGTTTGGGCAATCAGCCGCGCCGCGGGCGTTTTTGCCCAGTTTTCTTCTACCAGCGGCACAAACAGAGGGCAGGCTTGTTGAACAATGTGTAAATGCGGATTTTGTTTTAGTAACGCTTTGGGATAGGCGTTACTTTTTACGGTAGCTTCTGTTCCCAGTACGGCCACGCGGCCGCTGCGGGTCACGCGAGCGGCTTTTTGGGCGCCCGGCTCAATGACTCCCAGCACCGGTACGCCGCAGCGTTTGCGTAGTTCCGGCAAAGCCAAGGCCGAAGCCGTGTTGCAGGCAATTACTAACATTTTGATGCCTTGCCCTTCTAAAAAACGGGCGATATCCAACGAAAAACGGGTTACGGTCTGTTTGGATTTGGAGCCGTAGGGTACGTTGGCACTGTCGCCAAAGTAAATTAAATTTTCATGCGGCAGTGTTTGGCGCAGGGCTTTTAAGATGGTCAAACCACCCAGCCCGGAGTCAAAAACGCCGATTGCTTTTTTGGTCATATACTATATTATATGAATTATTGTTCCCCCGCGCTGGCGGAAAAATTCCCCGGACGGCGTTTCTTTGTGCTAAAATATGTATATGCGTCTAAGCAAAGTCAACCTATTTATTTATGCATGGCTGGCGGGTCTATTGCTGGGGGCAACCTCGGCAGTGGCAACGCCACTGTTGGTGCCGGGGAATTTTTCCGCGCGTACGGATCTTTCTTCTTCCGCTACGGTCTTTGACCAGGCCGCCCGCAACGCGGAAGTGGAGGCGCTGAATAATTTACTGCGCGAAAAACAATTTGATGCCGTAATCAGCCGCATCAATCAGTTGACTTTACAAAACTACCGCGACGACCGCTTTTACTTGCTTTTAGCCATTGCTTACGACGGACTAAACAGATACGACGATGTAATTTACGCCGCCGGGCAAGCCATTGCCGTAGCTCCGCAAGATGCGCGCGCGTATGTGTTACGGGCGGGAGCCTATTTACAAAAAGAGCAATACGAACGTTGCCAAATGGATTTGGATGCTGCGTTGCGTTTCAATCCGCAATCGCGCTTGGCGCAAAAAATTCAAGCTCAGTTAAACGAAAAAACATTTATGCCCAAGCCGCAGCAGGAAGAAAAACCAAAAACCCGTTCCACGCGCCCGCTGTCGGGTTGGCTGATTGTGTACTTTGCCGTGGTGCTGATTGCCATTTTCCTCTACGTATATTGGCGTTACGAGGAAGTTTTCCGCCGGCCCAAAAACGCGTTTACCAAAAAAGAAGTAGAAGTAAAAGAACAGTACGATTTTATCCGCCAAATCGGCGAGGGCGGTATGGGTAAAGTATACGAAGCATACGACAAAGCTCTTAAACGCAAAGTCGCTATTAAACGGGTCCGTCCCGAGCTGGTGCGCAGCGCCTATGTGCGCGAACAATTTTTGGCCGAAGCCCGCATGGTGGCCCTGCTGCGTCACCCGTGCATTGTGGAAATTTACACGGTTATTGAATCGGAAAGTGCGCTCTATTTAGTGTTTGAATATGTGGACGGGCAAACGCTGGAAACTCGTTTGGATATAGACGGGCGCTTGCCGTTCTCGCAAGTGAAACAGATTTTTGAATACGTCTGCCGCGGGTTGCAGTACGCCCACTCGCAAGATATTATTCACTGCGATTTAAAACCGGGTAACATCATGATTTACGGCGATGATAACAAAGCCAAGGTCATGGATTTCGGCGTTGCCAAACGCGCCATTGACCATGAAACCGGGGCGCGCACGGTGGCGGGTACACCTGCGTATATGGCACCGGAACAACAAAAAGGATTTATGCGCAAACAGTCGGACGTGTACTCGCTGGCGCTTTGTTTGTATGAAGCGTTGGTGGGGCAGGTGCCGTGGTCGGTCAAAGGGTTTGATATTGCCCGCAAAAAAATTGTGCCGGCTTCGCAGGTGGCGCCGCAGATTCCGCCGGCGGTGGACGCGCTGCTGGAGGATGCGTTGAAAGAGGACCCGAAAGAACGTGTCCAATCCATAGAAGAATTTTGGAACCGGCTTAAAGTCATTGAGCCGCTGGAAGAAAATTTAGAACAAACGCATTATTAAGCCGGCCGGGTAAAACCTTTACAAGCCCATGCCGAGGTGGTATGATGTAAGTAAATAATCCGGCAGATGCTGGGGTGAACGTATGTTGAAGAAATATATTATCTCAAATAAAAAACTACAGGAAACCGATGCCGAAAAAGCCCAGGTGTACGTATACACCAACCCGACGGCCGAGGAGCAACGCTTCCTGGTAGATGCTTACCAAATTGACGAGCACACCCTTTCTTCTGCGCTGGACCCCGATGAATTACCGCGCTTGGAATTTGAACCGGAACATATCGTCATGATTTACAAACGGCCCAAAAATTATTCCGGCAAGGACCAGCTGGAGTTTAAAGTGGCTTCGGTGGGGATGTTCTTATTTGAAGATAAACTTGTTGTGGTGCTGGCTGACGACATTGCCCTGTTTGTGGGCAAGCGTTTCCAGGCGGTTAGTTCCATTAAAGAAATTTTCTTAAAACTCGTATACAACGCAATTTCTCACTACGTGGAACACTTGCGTATTATTCACATGATTTCGGAAGAGATTGAAGATAAGATGACCGAGTCTATGGATAATACATACCTGTTTAATCTGTTTAGTTTGGAAAAGAGCTTGGTGTACTACGCCGAGGCCATCACTTCCAACGGATTTGTGTGTGAAAAAATGCGAAACGTGTCGGCGCGTATCGGCTTTGAAGAAAAAGACGAAGAAATGTTGGACGATATGATTGTGGAAAACATGCAATGCAAAACACAGGCGGATATCCACTCCAACATTTTAGCCCAACTGCTTGGGGCGCGTGCGTCCATCGTCAGCAACAATTTGAACTTACTGATTAAAAAATTAAACGTCATTACGATTTGGATGATGGTCCCTACGCTGGTGGTCAGTGCGTACGGTATGAACGTGGCCTTGCCGTTGGCGCAGCACCCGGATGCCTTTTGGATGCTGATGGGAATTTGTTTGATTTTGGTGTGGCTGGTGATGATTTACTGGCGGCACAAAAACTGGTAGTTTTTTTAGGACATTTTTACAAAGGCGGCACAAACAGGTTTTG
>JAKSPG010000010.1 GCA_024405075.1 Elusimicrobiaceae bacterium
ACAACAACGAGAAGTTCAATAAGCGTGAAGCCATGCGTTTGGGGTTGTTTCATCAATTTGTCATTCCCGAGGTATGTAGTCGGGAATCTTCTGCTGATAATTTTGCTGGGGGAATAAATCAGCGGAAGATGCCCGACAGAAAATTTCGGGCATGACATGATTTTATTTACGACACTATTTTTAGTATTTTCTCTTTTCATATGGTCTCCTTTTTGTTTTTGAGACCATATAAAAACGGCTATCGTAACGGACCTCCGCAAAGATATCCAAATACAACAGCCGTGGCTTGCCACGCGTAAGCGTGGCAAACACTCGGCACTACACACCCAGGGGATCAGCCCGAATATGTAGTGCCTATAACGACTGTTTTTGACTTTGCGGAGAACTTCTTTTGGAAGTTATCCCGTATCCACATACGGCTCAAAAACAGATTAAATTGTAGTTTCGGCGCGTTGGTAGCGCGCCAACATGCTCCTAATAAAAACCTAATTTATTATAACAAATTTATTTTTTTAGTATGGCGACAATAATCTTTTCCGCTTGTCGGTCCATTTCCGCACGGTCTTGGGGGGCGTGATCGTCCATGCCCGATAAGTGCAGCGCGCCGTGTGTGACGTACATCATCATTTCCTGCAAAATCGTGTGATTAAAATTTTTCGCATTTTTGCGTGCCACCTGATAGCACACAAAAATATCGCCAAATGCCCACGGTTCACCGGGCGGCAACACAGGCGGCCGCGCATGATTAAACGAAATGACGTCCGTTACGTAATTATGGCCCAAAAATTCTTTATTCACGCGTAAAATTTCTTTTTCGTCTACAAAAATCACGTTAACTTCCATATTTTGCCGCGCAAAATTTTTTAGGCCTTTTTGCAGGGCCTGCTTAAATAAACCCGTGCGGCGCAAATAACGTGGGACGTCTGTTTGGTAAAAGATATGTGCGTTCATAATAAAAAAGCCGCGCTTACGGGCGCGGCTTTCGGTTTAGAATTTGTTTTTCCCGCGCGGGATAACGACAATGCCCGACGGGTCTATATAGTACTTTTGAGCATCCGTCTCCATATTGTGCCCGATTGTTTGGCGCGGAGCCACGGTGTTAAAGCGGTCCATGACTACTTTTTTGAGTTTGGCACCGGCTTTGATTTCGCAATTATCCATGATGACACAATCTTCAATTTCGGCCCCTTCACCTACAAATACACTGCCGCTGATGACGGAGTGTTTGATTTTGGCTTTGGGGTGAATAATACACCCGTCGCCAACCATGGAATTGATGACCGTTCCACCTAAAAATTTGGTGGGCGGTACGCGGTTAATCGTCGTGCTGATCGGCCAGGCCGGGTTATTTAAATCCAGTTTTGGTTTGGGGCCCAGCAAATCCATGTTGGTTTGCCAGAATGATTCAATCGTTCCCACATCGCGCCAGTAACCTTGTTCTTCGTACGGTTTGGCACCGGGGAGCGTTTGGCTTTGGAAGTTATAGGCAAACGTGCGGTGATCGCTTAAAATTTGGGGCAAAATATGTTTACCAAAGTCCAGGGCGGGTACGTCGCAAAAACGCTTTTGCAGTACTTGTAGTAAAACATCCGTGTTAAAAATGTAATTACCCATGGACGCATATGCCGCTTTGGGGTTGCCGGGAATGGCTTTAGGGTGGGCCGGTTTTTCGTCAAATTGGGTAATACGGTCCTGGTGATCCACCCCCAGTACGCCAAATGCGGTGGCGGCCTCTATAGGCACGGTATTGGCCGCTACGGTAACGTCGGCCTTGTTTTTCAAGTGGAAATCAATCATTTGCCGTACGTCCATGCGGTAGATGTGGTCCGCGCCGAAGATAGCTACCAGGTCCGGCGCAAAGTCTTTGACCAAATTGATATTCTGGCGTACGGAATCGGCCGTGCCGCGGTACCAAATTTCACCCAAGCGCATTTGCGGCGGTACGCAGGTTAAAAAGTGGTCTGCCACAATACCTTCCGAGCGCCACGTCGTACGTAGATACTCAATTAAACTTTGTGACAAATACTGCACCAGTACATAAGATGAAAAGATGCCGGAGTTGACGAAGTTAGATAATACAAAATCCACAATGCGGTACTTCCCGCCAAACGGAACAGATGGTTTGGAGCGGTCTTTCGTAAGCGGATATAGGCGTTCGCCTTTTCCGCCGGCCATAATCATGCCCAGGATTCTCATACCTTCCCCCTTAAAATTGCTTCGTTATTCTGACCCAAGCGGTAGTTGCCGCTGCAAGGCCTCAAATGCTTCCCACGACCACGGCATTTTTTCCGCTACGATTTTGGCAATTTCGTCTGCGTAGACGCGGATTTCCTGCTGGGCGTGTTTGTCGGTACGTAAGCATAAAAAATTAAATAAACTGCGGGCGTTTACACTCCAGTAAAACTGCGTGTATTGGCACACGGGCAATACACCGCGCGCCATTTCGCGCGCCACGCCGGCTTCAATCAGTTTGTGGTAAGCGGCATAGGATGCTTCCACACTTTGTTCGTAAATTTTGCGTAATGCTTCGTTATCAAGTGAGGTATCCGCCACGGACCCTTGTTTGTTTTTGGTGTCTTGGCCGCGGAAGGACGAGGGGATGTAAAATTCGTCTTTCACTTCGGTATAGCGTGCGCTGACTTCGTTATAAGAGCCCCAGCGGTGGCGCATCCACTGCCGGGCAACGTAAATCGGGCAGCAGATATGAAATTGGAAATAACAATGTTCAAACGGTGTGTGATGCGCGTGTTGCATTAAGTATTTAATCAAGCGTTTATCTTGTTCTTCGCCTTTGGAAACCGCCCCAAAAGATACCCGGGCCGCTTGTACGGCGCGGTCATCTCCGCCCATAAAATCTACCAGGCGCACAAATCCTTTATCCAACACGTTTATTTTTTCAGTAGAGGCTTGCATGTTATCTCCTAAATTTAATTAAAAATCTCCACAACAGCACTTTGCCCGTCCGGCAATACCTCGGCGGCCAACACCGAGTTTTGACGGCAGGCGGTGTCGTACACAAAACCGTCTAAGTTCACCGTGTCCGTGCGGGTAAGACGTCCTTTGTCAAATGAAATGAAATGAAGTTTGGCGTTGTCGTAGTGCCCAAACAGGTCCGACAGCATACCCAACTTCGCTATGTTTTCCACCGCGACTAACACGGGTTTATCCGGCGCATTTATTACTTGCAAAGAGGGGTAGAACTTCACAATCTCTTGCTTATATTTTACACGATTTGGAGCTCCAACGGGTACATCTTTATTTTCAGTAGTTTTTCCGTTGGCGGTTTCCATTTTAATCCGCCCGTAGGGGGAAGTGTAAATAAGCTGCGCCGGGGCCGTTTCATCCGGGCGGAAAAAGTTGATACCCGTTAGCCAGCTGCGTCGGCTGGAAACAACTTGTTTGTCCCCTTTAAAGTGGCCGTCTTCATAAACGAGTTTGCGCGCGTTACCGGGGTAAGCTCCGGCGATAAACGGTTTTTGCATCCAAATTGTTTTTTCTTTGCCGCAACCGATTTCTTTTACAAAATACGGTAGCGTATCCAGCGTAACCCAATGGCCGTTTTCGTGCGCAAGTACCAGCGTGGAAATACGGGCATGTTGCTCGTCGTAAACCGTTACAAAAATTTCAGCGGTTTCTGCCTGGCGAAGCGGCGCGGCAGACAGCGTAAGCGGTTTGGTGCCGGACGGGATTTTGTAAGAGAGTTTTTCTTCTAATTTTTCCCCATTGCGGGCCCAAACGGTTATTAAGCCCTTATCGGAAAGTGTGATGAGATTATCCGCCCCCGGTTGGGTTACGTCGGCGGTGGAAAGGCTGATAATTTCTTGATTAACGGGCTCAAAAACGGTCTTTTGGTGAGTGCTGGATGAGGTTGTAGTTGCGGGGGTTCCCGCGGAAGTCGTTGGGGCCGGGATTTGTAGTTGTTGGGTGATAACGGCTTCCTGCCCGACTTGCACCCCGGCAACGGAAGGGAGTTTGCCCACTGCGTACAAAGGTTGCACTTCGGTGATGTTCCCTTCGGGCGAGTAATTGTACAACAGCCCCAAGTCTTTACCGGTTTTGGGATTTGTTAGCTTTTCGGAAGATAAAATTACTTTAAATACGTCGCCTGTGTGCACCGTGGTTTCCAGCGAGGACGTATCCAAATAAACTTGGTTATTTTTCACACGCACGACCGTCACTTGCGCGGAAGCCAGTGCCGGGAATAAAAACAGAAAAGACAAAAGAAACAATTTTATTTTCATATAATACATGTATACCATTTTTCCCCAGAGGATACAATGAAAAAAACATTTAGTGAGTTGGTAGAAACATTTGCCGTTTTACGCGGGCCCAATGGGTGTCCGTGGGATAGGAAGCAAACCCACGAAAGTTTAATTAAGAACTTGCGCGAAGAAACCGAAGAATTGGTGGCCGCTATTGAAAAGAAAGACCCCGAAAACATGAAAGAGGAATTGGGGGATGTGCTGTTGCAGGTGCTTCTGCACAGCCAAATTGCGTCGGAAGAAAAATTGTTTACCATTGACGATGTGATTGAAGGCCTGTACGATAAACTTCACCGCCGCCACCCGCACGTGTTCGGCGCGCACGCCAAAGCCACCTCGCCCGAGGAAGCCCTGGCTGTTTGGAAAGAGATGAAAAAGAAGGAAAAAGAAAAATAACGTGCCGGGTGTGCGTGGTTTTTCGTCCCGCGCGCAAATAAACTGTTTTGAAGAAGTAAAATTCAAATTAATAAGGAGCAATTATGCGTAATGTAACCCCTGTGTCTGTTCATTCCGGCTGGTGGATTTTTCCGCTGGTTGTATTGTTGTTTTTTGTTATTGCTGCGTTTGACTCGTATTTTACGGTTTCCGCCGGCAATGTGGCGGTTAAGCTGCGTTTTGGTAAGTTAATAGGTGCGTATGGCGAAGGCATCCACTACAAAATGCCGTTTGTAGATAGTGTGGAAAAATTTTCGGTGCGTATTAAGAAAGATTCTTTTGAAACGGAAGCGTTTTCCAAAGATTTGCAGACGGTCGGCTTGACGCTGGCGGTCAACCACCGCATTTTGCCTAACACGGTGGAATCTATTTACCGCAATTTGGGGCCGGAATATACCAACACGATTTTAAAACCGATGGTAGAAGAGTGGACCAAAGCCGTAATCGCCAAATACTCTGCCGACAGTTTGATTTCAAACCGCGTGGAAGTAGCACGGGAACTTAACGAAATTCTAAAAGCTAAAATGGCCGAGAAAGAAGTCATCGTGTCTGACATTGCCATCACGAATTTTGAATTTTCCAAACAGTTTTTAAAAGCGGTGGAAGAAAAACAAATCGCCGAGCAGGAAGCCAAACGCGCTACCAATTTGGTAGAAAAAGTAAAAAAAGAAGCCGAACAGAAAATCTTGCAAGCCGAAGCGGAAGCTAAGTCGCTACGGTTACAACGCGAAGTGGTTTCGGATAATTTAATTAAACTGCGCCAGGTGGAAGCGCAACTTAGAGCCATTGAAAAATGGGACGGTCGTATGCCGCAGTATATGGCGGGCGGCCAGTTGCCGTTTGTGATGGTAAAATAAAATTTTCCACTTGTAATAAAAGAGGGGCTCTTTGCAGGGCCCCTCTTTATTTTTGATTGTTTTCCGTCGGGTTAAAAATAAAACTTGACTTTGTTTTTTTTTTTGATACCATGCGATTATAACCTAACTAAAGTGAGGGGATACGTATGGAAAAGAAAAATGGTTTGTTGATCCGTTTAGATGTAAAAGCATTTACATTAATTGAGTTGTTAGTGGTCGTGTTAATTATCGGCATACTCGCCGCCGTGGCGTTGCCGCAGTATCAAAAAGCGGTGGAAAAGGCGCGTATGACGGAAGCCGTTGCGTTAGTAAAAACAATTGCGCAAGCGCAAGAACGCTACAAACTTGCCAACGGCCAATGGGCTGCGGCCACCGAGATAGACTCTTTGGATATTGAAATTCCACATACCAGCACGACTGTTTGGAACAGAATAACACGTTTAGTAACAAAGGACTTTGCTTACTCTTGCCGTGGTTCTAATTATGGCGTTGCTGAAGATATTGCTGTTGCACAGCGGGTTCCTGTCGGGACAAAATATTTTATTGCCGTTAATGAGGAAGGTGAAATTCGTTGCGGTACTTATTCCGATGTAACTACTATTCAGCAGAAACTTTGCGATGAATTTAATGTTAAAGGTACCTTATAAGGCCAACATTTTACAGTATCATCATGCTGTCGCCAAACGAATAAAAGCGGTATTTCTTTTCCACGGCTTGCAGATATGCTTCGTAGATAAAATCTTCGCCGGCGAATGCGCTTGTCATACACAAGGGCGTAGAATCGGGGAAGTGGAAATTCGTAATCAAGCAATCAATGGCTTTGAATTGGTAGCCGGGATAAATAAACAAATCCGTCCACTTTTTGCCGGGATGCGTGATGTGGTTTTCGTCCGTAAAACTTTCCAGCGTGCGCGTGCTGGTCGTCCCGCACGAAAAAATACGCTTGCCGTTTGCACGCACTGCGTTTAAAATTTTCGCAGTTTCTTCATTTATTTCGCCCAGCTCGGCCAGCATTTTATGGTCTTGCGGTTCACCGCGTAACGGTTTAAAAGTTCCCCAACCCACGTGCAGGGTAATGTAGCAAATCTGCACGCCTTTATCTTTTAACTTTTGTAAAAGTTCCGGCGTAAAGTGAAAGCCGGCCGTCGGTGCGGCAATAGAACCTTTGTATTTGGCATACACGGTTTGGTAGCGTTCTTTATCGGTTTCAATGCTCGCGCTCATGCCGCTGTGCTTGCGGGCCTTTTCAATATATTGCGGCAATGGCATGAGACCGTGTGCATCACAAAACGGTAAAATGCCGTCTGTGTTAAATTCCAAAATAGCTTCGTTGGCCTCTGTCTTTCCTACTACTTTGGCTAATAGTCCATCGCCAAAATCCAGTGTAATGCCTTCTTTATAATCGCGCGTTAAAACAGCCCATGTGCGTGCGTTTACCGTCGGGCGTACCAACAACACTTCTACTTTCCCGCCGGTAGGTTTGTGGGCAAACAATTTAGCGGGAAACACTTTTGTGTTGTTAATAACGAGTGCATCACCTGGATTAAAGTATTCATGAATATCGCGGAAGATGCGGTGCTCTATCTGGTGTGTATCACGGTGCAACACCATTTGGCGCGCACTGTCGCGCGGTGTGGCGGGTTGTTTGGCGATAAGAGGATCTAAATCCAATTGTTTAAAGCGTTCAAAAGCCATATTTTCTCTCTACTTAAGGGCCGTTAATTGGGCGCCTGGGTAATAATTTTTCAAAATCTGTTCGTATTTTTTGCCGGCTTTTGCCATGCCGTACGTACCATCTTGGCACATGCCGATACCGTGCCCATACCCGTGGCCTTCAAACCGCACGGCATTATTTACCATGGAGGTTTTGGTAATTTTACAGCTTTTTAAACCGACGGATAATCTAAATTTATTGCAGGAGACAATCTTGCTTCCTTTAGAAGTAAAAATTCCTACTTGGGTAGCGCGGCCCGTACTTGTTTTGCGGGCAACCTTGACACTTTTTAGTTTGCCGCCTAAGCCGACACTTTTGGCATATGCCGTGATTTTAGCGTGCGGAATGTCCATTTTCCAGCTGTAATTTTTGGAGTGGGAATCAAACGCACACGCCGTGCCGGAAAGCGGCTTAATGGACTTGGCGGTTGTATTCCAGCTCGTTATGTCGTCTGTGCCGCCGCCGCAATTACCGTGGTAATAGGTATAGAAAAGGTGCCCATTATGGGTAAGCACTTGGCTTTTGGTAGCATCTACAGCGGTGCGAACGGAGTCGTACTGTTTGCCGCCGCCTTTATACATTTGGCTACGTGCATCGCTGTACAAATCAAAGTATTTATTTTTACTGTCTTCCAGTGTTTTTAACGTATAAGTCCGTGCGGCCACGGCCTGTGCTTTGAGGGCTTCCAGCGGCCATGAGTAACTCATTTCGTACGGCAGTACTCCGTAGAGGTAATTTTCCAAATCGACGTGTTCCACCAGTAAAAACGTGTACTGGGCCGGAACGATCACTATTTTCCCGGCGTAGATGTTATCTCCCCACGTAAGTAGCGTATCTTTGGCCGGCTCTATGAGAACGGGTTGCGCGGCCACCAGCGAGCCGACTTGTACGCTGCCGTTACCGATGGTGCGCACGGCTAGTGTGCCCGAGGCAGAAATTTTGTATGTTTTATCTAAATTTTGGGTGTAAACATAGACGCGTCCGGAATGTTTAACCTGGGTTGCAGTTAAATTATCCGATAACAACACCCGCACAATCCGCATGGCTTTGCCTGAAGAAGATTGATCGGGTTTAGGGGCTTGAAGCGGCGGGTCCTGCGTTTGAGTAGGCGCCATGACAGGCGACTGTCCCGGTTGGGTCTGGTGAACAACCGGTGTAGAGGTCGGTGCCGTTGTTTGCGCCACTTTTTTAGTAGAGGAAGTCCCACACGCCGCGCTTAGCAGGGCGGCGCAGAGACTCAAAATAAAAAAGCGAGACACTTGCTTCATCAGAATAATAAATCGGCGTGTAATTTGCGGCCTAAATGCTCGTACGCTTTGCGCGTGGCCACGCGGCCGCGTGGCGTGCGGGCGATAAATCCGGCCTTAATCAAAAAGGGCTCAATAACGTCCGTGAGCGTATCTACCGATTCGGAAACGGCAATAGCTAAATTTTCCACTCCCACCGGTCCGCCGGAGAAGCGGTCAATAAGTGCTTCCAAAATGCGTTTATCCACGCTATCTAGCCCTTCGGCATCAATGTCCAGTGAGTCCATAGCACTTTGGGCAATTTCCTGCGTGATAACACCCTGGCCTTTTACTTGTGCAAAGTCGCGCGCGCGGCGCAGTAAGCGGTTAGCAATACGCGGCGTACCGCGCGAGCGTTTGGCCAGTTCAGTTAAGCCCTCGCGCTCGGCCGCGATGTTTAATAGCCGCGCGGAGCGTTCTAAAATATCGGTAATTTCGGGTGTTTCGTAAAAACCTAAATTAAACACAATGCCAAAGCGGTCACGTAGCGGCCCGGTTAGCAAACCCGAACGAGTGGTTGCACCTACCAGCGTAAAGCGCGGTACTGCCAGTTTTAAGGTGGTAGATCCGGCCCCTTTGCCGGTATTGATAAAGAACGTAAAATCTTCCATGGCCGGGTATAATGCTTCTTCCACGGCGGGGTTTAAGCGGTGGATTTCGTCAATGAATAAGATATCGCCTTCGGCCAATTCGGTGGTTAGCATGGCGGCCAAATCGCCGGGGCGCGCAAGCACCGGGCCGGATGTTACTTTGATATTGACGCCCATTTCGTGCGCTAAAATATTGGCCAGCGTAGTTTTACCCAGGCCGGGCGGCGCGTAGAATAAGCAGTGGTCCAGCGCTTCTTTGCGGGTTTTGGCGGCTTTGATGAAAATACGCAGATTGTCTTTTAACTTTTCCTGGCCGACAAATTCGTCCAGCGTGGCGGGGCGCAGGGCGGCCTCCAGCCCGGCAGATTCATCGGGCAGTTGGGTAACGTCTAAAATTTCGTTTTGGTTGCTCATTTTTTTAACACCCGCAGGGCTTCTTTAATGATTGTTTCAATTTTTTCGTTTGGGCCGATACCTTGCGTATGCAACGTATCCAATGCGCGGCGTGCCTCGGTCGCCGAATACCCCAGCGCGCCCAACGCTTCCAGCACGTTGGAGAGGTAGGGCGCATCGTCCAGTACTTTAATTTTACTTTCGCCTTGCACGGTAACGGCGTCCATTTTGTCTTTTAAGGAATTGATCAGTTTTTCGGCTGTTTTGGACGTAAAACCGAAAATCCCCGTTAAAATTTTAGGGTCGCGCTTTAAAATTGCTTGGTGAAAATCGGCCACCGAGCGCAACGCTTTGTTCAAAAATTCCATGGCTTTTTTGGGGCCGGTGTTGGGGATAGCGGTTTTGAATAGAGTCCACAAATCTTTATCTTCTTTATGGGTAAAACCGTAGAGCACCGTACCGTCGTAGGGGGAGATGGATTCCGCAATATGCAGGGCAACTTCCTGCCCGGCGGCAAGCTCCTGCGAGCTGGGGTGCGGTAAATTAACTTCGTACCCCACGCCGCCGCAGAGGATAACGGCGCCGTCTTCTTTTACCTCTAAAATTTCACCTTTCAGATATGCAATCATAGATTTATTTTAGCATAAATCGTACACAGGGCCAATTTAAAACGGAGTGCTTTTGGTAACTTGTCCGGTGGTTACGTTGACATCGTATTGAAAAATTTTTTCTGTTTGGGCAGTAAACGAAATCGGCCAAATGACAATGCGCAGGATGTCATTTTCTTGCAATGTAAGGAAATCTTCCAAATGTTCCGGGTCTGTCAGGTCCCCGGGGAAAAGGCATTTTTTCTCCTTTCCGTCGCGGATGAGTACAATGGATGTAATGTTGTCCTGCGGGCGCAGTTCGGCTATCGGGTGCCCGAGCACTTTCATCATCGTTGTGGGCAGGGTGGTATTTCCGGTTAAGTCATTAATAAGCGGGAAGATGTTTTCAATGGGGACCACCCTATGTGCGTTTGGAAGCGGTTGGGAAAAGAGATCTTCTCTTAAGGAAGCGTGCAGAAAGCCCCCAATGTATAACCCAGCCACTTGGTCGTTTATCAGCACCGGGGAGCCGCACAGGCCGTCAATCCTTTCAACAGGAGTCCTGCGCAAAAGCAGGCGGTGGGAAGTAGTAAAAAGGACTTCTTCATTTTGAAGCCACAGTGGTTGGTCGTTAGCAAAGCCGGGGATAGAAGCCACTTGCCCGACTTTGGCCCCTTGCTCGGAAAGCTGCAACGGGTGTATGTAAGGAAGAAGTTGCGGGGGAATTTCAAAAACGGCTATATCACTCGGCACGCTTAAACGCCACGAGGGAATATCATGCGAGAGAAGAGAGCCGTCAGGCAGTTGGATTTTCATTTGTGGGGTTGGAACTTCCAAATCTAAATGGATACCTTCTGCTTCTCTTTCGGCCCAGTAACGGCGTTTATTCATATCGGCGATGTTCCTCATCACATGTCCGGCTGTTACGCCGTATACGTGGTCGCCTACTTGCACGGCAAAAGCGGAAGCAGTATCGTAGGGGTGCCCGGCTTGGTGCACGCGAAACGTAACGGGGATATCGGTTGGCGGGAGCGAGTGCAACGGTATTGAGGGTAGCACGTGCGGTAGCGCAAAAAGCCCCGCGAGCCGCTGGTATAAAGATGCATTTTGGTGTAAAGCCGTCGTGGCTATTTTGCGTTCCACAGATTGTGCCAGCACACCGGGAGACGGGGGAACGATTTGCGCGCGTACCGGCAACGCCGGAACGCAAAGAATTAGCGCAAATACACCTGTAAATAAAGATTTCATCTATTTTATTGTAATTGTTTGTCACGCCGAGCGCCAGGGTCAAAAGGCCCAGAGCTGGGGTGGGTCTTTTTGCCGGGCTGTTTGAGGGGGAGTTATAAAAAAAACTTGACTTCGTTTTTTTTTTTGCTACAGTTTGCAGATACACCCACTAAAGGGAGGGATATATATGCAGAAGAAAAGTGGTTTGTTGAGCCGTTTAGACACAAAAGCATTTACGTTAATTGAATTGTTGGTTGTCGTTTTGATCATCGGCATCTTGGCGGCTGTAGCGTTGCCGCAGTACCAAAAAGCCGTTAAAAGAGCGCGCGGAATAGAAGCCATTTCCACACTACGCAGTATTGTTCAAGCTGAACTGGTGCACCATATGAGTACGGGAGACTTTACATTGGACTTAGAAGAGTTGCCCATAACGGTAGATGAAGTAAATTATCAGTATTATATTGTGGTGCGCGCTGGAGGAAACGCAAGTGCTTTTGCTAACCCTAAAAATGAACGGGATAATCGGTTCGAATGGACGTTTACAGCAGAGGGTCCGGCCACTTTGTATTGTCGTGGAACTCAAGAACAATGTTCGCTCTACGGAAAAACAACACCGATATGGGTAACGGATAGTCATTGGATAATCAATTTGTAAAATTACTCCTCGTCAATTTTTAGCATCGCCACAAACGCTTCTTGCGGGATGTTTAAACTGCCGATAGATTTCATCCGCTTTTTCCCTTCTTTTTGTTTCTCTAACAGTTTGCGTTTGCGGGTGATATCGCCACCGTAGCACTTGGCGATGACGTCTTTGCGGAAAGCGGGTATTGTTTCGCGCGCGATGACTTTTCCGTTGACCGCCGCCTGCACGGCCACTTCAAATTGTTGGCGTCCGATAAGTTCCTTTAACTTGGCACAGAGCGCGCGACCCATGGTTTGCGCCTTGTCTTTATGGACGACTACGGACAACGCATCTACCGGCGAGCCGTGTAGCAAAATTTCCATTAATACTACGTTGGAACTGCGGAATCCCGCCACTTCGTAATCAAAAGACGCATATCCTTTGGAAACGGATTTTAACTTGTTATAAAAATCAATGACCATTTCGCCCATGGGCATTTCGTATTTAATAATGACGCGTTGGTTGGACAGGTGATCCATATTCATAAACGTACCGCGTTTTTCTTTGAGTAGCGTCATCACGCCGTCCATAAATTCCACGGGCGTTACAATGGTAATGTGGATAACGGGCTCTTTGATATCAATAATATCGCCGTGCGGGGGGAAGTTAGCCGGGTTATCAATAATCTTATATCCGGGGTCGTCCGGTGCATCGGGCAAGGCGGCCAGTTCCTGCGGGTGTGACTTTCTGGACGTAAATTTAACGTGATAGACCACGTTGGGGCTGGTGGCAATGAGCGATAAATTAAATTCCCTTTCCAAGCGTTCTTTTACAATTTCAATATGTAAAATTCCCATAAATCCCAACCGGAACCCAAAGCCCAATGCTTTAGAAGTTTCGCTCTGGTAATGGAACGAAGAATCGGACAAATTTAATTTTTCAAGTGCTTTACGCAGTAGCGGGAAATCGGTCGTTTCCACCGGGAAAATACTGGCAAATACAACGGGTTTGGCGTCTGCGTATCCGGGCAAAGCCTCTTGCGCCGGGCGTTCCGCTAGCGTAACGGTATCGCCCACTTTTACTTGGTGGATATCTTTAATGCCGGCCACCAGATACCCCACTTCTCCGGCGGAGAGTTGGTCGCACTTGTGGAGTTGTTTGGGTGTCATAAACCCGATTTCTTCCGTTTTGTACGTCGTACCGGAAGACATAAACTGAATCGTTTGCCCCGGTTTAATGCTGCCGTCCACCAACCGGATGTACATCACAACACCGCGGAACGGGTCATAATACGAATCAAAAATGAGCGCACGCAGCGGTGCGTCTATTTTCCCTTGCGGTTCGGGAATGTCCTCAATGATGCGGTCCAGCAAGTGTTCAATTCCTGCGCCTGTTTTGGCACTGACACGTTCAGCTTCTATCGGTTCGCGCAAAATATCCCACAGTTGTTCTTCGGAAGCGTCGGCGTCCGATTGGGACAAATCTACTTTATTCATCACCGGGATAATTGTAAGCCCTAAACTTTGGGCCAAATGGGCGTGAGCTACTGTTTGTGCTTCCACCCCTTGCGAAGCATCCACCAGCAGTAACACCCCTTCGCACGCGCGCAACGAACGCGCTACCTCGTACGAGAAATCTACGTGGCCGGGCGTGTCAATTAAATTTAAAATGTAATCTTTGTAAGCGATGCGCACGGCCTTGGCTTTAATGGTAATGCCGCGTTCGCGCTCCAGGTCCATGCCGTCTAGCAACTGGGCTTGCATCTTGCGTTTCGGTACCGTGCCGGTGTCTTCCAAAATCCGGTCGGACAGCGTGGTCTTGCCGTGGTCAATATGGGCTACAATGGAAAAGTTACGGATTTTCATGTTCGTTATTCTGCTCAATTAAATTTCTTATTTCGTCGGAACTCCCCATCAGCAGGGCCGCTTGTGCGAGGTCCGAGCATTGTTCAAAATTCGTGTTACGGATATGGTTTTTTACGCGCAAAAACATGCGCGGCGTAACGGAAAGCGCGTCTATATTTAACCCCAGTAACAGCGGCAGCATTTTGGTATCTGAAGCAATTTCTCCGCAAATGCTAACCTCTTTTGCTTTTTTGTGTGCCGTTTGAATAATTAAATTCAACGTGCGCGCTACTGCCGGGTGACACGGGTCGTACATATGGGCGACTTCTTGGTTGACGCGGTCCACGGCGATAAGATATTGGATTAAATCGTTTGTGCCGATAGAAACAAAATCTAACTCTCCGATCATGCCGTCCAACGCAATGGCGGCGGAGGGCACTTCAATCATGGCTCCCAGCGCTACTTTATTAACAGGTTTTTTCCCTTGTGCGGCGGAATCGGCCAAAATTTCATTAAACGCGCGGCGCACATGGCGGACTTCTTCCACCGACGAAACCATGGGAATCATAATGCGCAGTTGCGCCGGGACTTCGCATGCCGTACGGATAATCGCGCGCAGCTGCGTGCGCAAGAGTTCCGGGTTTTTCAAAAATAACCGTATGCCACGGCACCCCATAAAAGGGTTTTCGTCTTGGTCAAATTCGTCCAGCGGAAAATCGGGCATTTTGTCGGCGCCTAAGTCGGCCAGGCGGATAGTTACCGGGCGCATATCAAAACGCTTGGCGACCGATACGTACAAATTGTATTGGTCATCTTCCGACGGCGGCACGGGCGTTCCCATAAAAATAAATTCTGTACGTAAAAGGCCAAGCCCGTCGGTAATGAGGTGTTTGTTTTCTTTGGTATCGGTGCGCGGGTCAAAATTGACGAGGAGTTTCACCGAATGTCCGTCCTTCGTGATGACGGGCAAGTGGTTGATCGTTTTTAAAAGTGCTTCTGTTTTTTTAAGGTCGCGCTGGATTTGGCGGTAGTTGGACAAGGTATACCGGTCCGGGTTAATAACCAACAGGCCGTTTTCCCCGTCTATGATAAGCGTATCTCCTGCGTGAACATCTTTGGACGCAGTGGACAGCCCCACCACCGCCGGGATATTCAAACTTTGTGCCAGCAGAGCCGTGTGGCTGGTTTTGCCGCCGACATCCGTGCAGAAGCCGAGAATTTTATTTTCTTTTAGGCCGATAGTGTCCGACGGATACAAATTGTGTGCCACTAACAACGACGGCTTTTGTACGGAAAATAAGAAATTATCTTTGTGGTCCGTTAAATTATTTGCTAGCCGCTTGCCGACGTCAAATAAGTCGTTGCGGCGTTCCTTAAAAAACGGATCCTCTATTTTATGAAAAGAGGCCGCCAGTTCTTGCAAAGTAAATAAAATGGCTGCCTGTGCGGAAAGCTGTTCGTGTTCAATCTTATTGGTAATGGCCGTATGAAACGCCGGGTCTTGCAAAATCAGTTTGTGGGTGGACATCAACCGGGCATATTCCGGGCCCAGGGTGTCCAGCACTTTTTGTTCGCACCCGTCCAGCTCGGCCAGGGTATTTTGCATGGCTACTTTAAATTTTTTGACTTCCGCGGCCACTTCATTTTCCGCAATATATTGCCGGGAAAGGGCAAAATTCTCGCCGGGTAGCAGTATGGCTGGCCCGATTGCTACGCCGGGGCTGGCGGCAATTCCCTTTAAAACAAGCATCTAAAATTCCTCATTAAATCTATTATCAAACAGGGTTTTAATAGCGGCGGCAGCCTCTTTTTCGTCTACACCTTCGGCTGTTAATTGTAATGTGGAACCGTGTTCTGCTGCCAGCATCATAACCCCCATAATGCTTTTAGCATCCACGCTTACGCCGTCTTTAGTTAAGTGTATATCACACGCAAAATTGCCGGCCGTTTGCGCAATGAGCGCAGCCGGGCGTGCGTGTAAACCCAGCTGGTTTAAAATTTTTACGTGATGTTGTATCATGTTTTCCCCGTTATAAATAACACACGATATTAAATATCATCGCAGACAGCAAATACAGGTACATGTTGGGAATACGCAGTCGCTGTGTTACAAAGCTGATGCAGATGAAGAAAAGCACAATTATTGCGCGTGTAATAAATTGCAGATCGGTTGCATTAAATGCTTTTAAGTAATTATACATGCCGAACAAAATCATGCCCACCACCAGCACGAGCCCGATTTTTTTAGCGTTATAAATGGTGCGGTTCCAGTCAAATTGGGTTAAGCCAAAACACGCCTGTTCATCAGCTGTGTAGCTGATGCGCAAGCCCCGCCATTTTACAAACAACGCCAGCGTATTAAACGCGACAAATGCCGCAATACACGCCAGGAAAGTATAGGCCAGCGGCGGCTGGGGTTGAGGCGTAATTTCAAAGACGTTAATTTTAAGTAATATCCAAATGAACAATGCCAGTAACAACGTACAGGGTTTAAGCGTTCCCCAAAAAAGCCGGTCCCCAATGGACGCCGTGGTAATGGACAACCCGCGCTTAATGGAGTTCCACTCGGCGAATTCCTCGTTGAATTGGGCCATATTTTGGGCTTGGGCCAAGAACTCTTCCTGCCGGGCTAAAGCTCCAAAACAAAACGAAGCCATAACCGGCTGGGTGTTAAAGGTGGATAGATACCGTGTAACAACCGAAGGAATGGCATCCGGATCGGTAGCGTAGAGTCTTTTTAAAAACGGCCACATGACAAAGAATAAACCCAGGTTTTGGTACTTGAGGTAATTCCACCCGGTTTGCAGGAAAAAGGAACGTAAGAAGAATCCTAGTTGTTGTGTAAAAGTCATGCGGTTATCTCCTCTTTAGGCGAAATTCCGGCAATAAGGATGCCAGCCCAATCCACGGAACGGCCATGTAGGCAAAGCGGCAGGCAAACAAGGCCCGCACAGATATATGCGGTTGCAACCATAACATAATTTGCCCGGCACCCCAGGTGAATAATAACAGAAAAACGAATGTAACTAAAAAGCTTCCGCTTAGTTCCATCAGCATAACCCGCTTGATATACGACGGACGTTGCATGATTTTATTTTCCCACATGCCCAGTAAGTTGGCGCGTACGCGGCGCATATGCTGTTCCACAAAAGAGAATAACAATGCCCCTAGTACACCCCAAATAAAGGACAGACACATTTCGGTGCCTCCCATATGCAATCCCAGCGACACAGCGCAACATACCACTGCGCTGGGTGGCAAGATAGTGCCCAGGGGGTTAACGTCTGCAAATAGGAGTTCGGTAAATACGCCCGCTTGAATGCCGGCTACCCAATCTCCGCTTAAGCAAGCAAAAATCGGCCCGGCAATTAACCCGCGCGAAAAAGTAAGTTGGAAAACGTAGGTAGTATCCAGTTCCAACAGGGCCGCCAATGTGCATAGCAGGAGCAGTTCAATGGTCATGTAACACCTCGGTCACGCAGATAGAAACCGCGTTAGGCACGGCCCGCGTTTCAATGCCGATACCTAAATCATGTATCAGTTTCACAAGCCGTTTATCATCATTATCTAAAAAAACATTTTCCGCCAGTTTTTGCGCGCCTTCCTTAAAATGCATACCGCCGATATTTACAGTATCTATTTTTAGGCCGTCTGTCAGCAAGTCGGCAAAGTCCTGCAAGGATTCCATCAGCAGTAAAATGCG
>JAKSPG010000100.1 GCA_024405075.1 Elusimicrobiaceae bacterium
GAGGGAAGATTTTGCTTGAAAAATCAAAAAAAAAAACGATAATAAAGTGTCAACAAAAAAAGTCATTCCAAACTTGATTTGGAATCTCTCCTTGTTAAAACAAACGACGAGATCCCGGATCAAGTCCGGGATGACAACATTTTTAGTGTCCTGGATGACGACATTATTCAAGGAGATTTTTTACATGCAAATAAAGAAAGGGTTTACACTTATTGAATTATTAGTAGTTGTGCTTATCATCGGTATTTTGGCGGCAGTGGCCCTGCCGCAATATAAGTTTGCCGTGGCTAAAGCACGTATGACACAGCTTGTTACATTAGGCAATTCTGTCAAACAAGCCGAAGAACGGTATTATTTAGCTAACGGACGATATACCACCGATTGGAGCGAGTTAGATATGGATTTACCGGGAGAGATATCCACAACAGACCGGACAGTAACCGCCACCACCGGCTGGACAGCTCTTTTAAGTTCAATCCCAGATTGGGTGTCTTTGTGGGATGCTCGCATTGCCAACAACGGCGTACGTCTGTATATAGGGTTTGATAATGCAACACCCGATTGGAAACGGTGTTATGCGCGTAAAACCAGTTCATTAGCTAATGACTTATGCCACTTCTTTACCAAGCGAGGCATAGGAGCAACTGACGGCGGGTGGAACGTCTATATGTGGAACGATTAGCCGGTTTATGCTTTGCAATTCATCTTATACCATTGTAACGATAAAATCGTTTTGGCATCAGTAATCTGACCGTTTTTAATCATCGCATAGGCTTTTTTAAGCGGGATTTTTTTGACGTTGATAAACTCATCTTCATCTAAATCTGTTGTTCCGCGGGAAAGCCCGGTGGCTACGTACAAGTGTTGCACTTCGTCGGAAAACGCATTACACGGGTGAAATACTAAAATTTCTTTTAATGACCGGGCCGTTAACCCTGTTTCTTGTTTGAGTTCGGCCCGCGCACACGCCAAAAAAGTCTGCCCCGGTTCGCGTTTGCCGGCGGGGATTTCCAATGTGGCCGCCCCAATCGGATAGCGGAACTGTTCTACTAAATACACAAAACCGTTTTCTATAGGCAAAATGCCGCTGGCCCCGCGGTGTTTTAAATAAATGCGCACCCCCGTACGACCGTTAGGCAGGGATACTTCGTCCAATTTTACATCCAGCACACCCTTATATAAGGTTTGGGAAGAAATTTTTGTTTCTTTTAATTTACTATAATGTTTCATAGATATATTTTACACTTTTTAACCCTGTGCGGCGTTTCGCCCGGAAAACACCATGGCAGAATTTGTACAACTCCATAACCATACCGAATATTCACTTTTGGACGGCATGTTGCGCGTGTCCGAGGACCATAAACCCTCGCGCTTTTTGCGCGGCTTGGCCGAACAGGGCATCCCCGCCATGGCCATTACCGACCACGGCAACCTCTATGGTGCGTTAGATTTTTACGCTTCGGCCCAAGCAGCCGGGCTCAAACCCATTGTCGGGTGCGAGTTCTACATCACCGAGGGCAATTACAAAGAAAAAGACAAATCGCGCACCGGCCACTTAACACTGCTCGCCCGCAACCACGAGGGATATTTAAACCTCATGAAATTAAACTCCATGGCGTGGGTGGACGGTTTCTATTATCATCCGCGCATTGATAAAACGATTTTATCCCAACACGCGGGTGGACTGTTGTGCATGTCGGGCTGTCTAAAGGGTTTTTTGTCGCAGTACGTGCGCGAGCCGGGCGGCATGGAAAAAGCGTGCGCGCTGGCCAAAGAGTACGAAAGTATTTTTGGCAAAGGCAACTATTACATTGAACTCATGGACCACGGCATCCGCGAGGAAATAGAGGCCTTGCCGTTACTCAAAGACGTGGCCAAATTAACCGGTATTCCCGTCGTGGCTACCAACGACTGCCACTACGAAAAAAAAGAAGATTGGGAAGCGCACGACGTGCACGTATGCATCTCCACAGGCAAAACGCTCAACGACCCCAACCGCATGAAAATGTCGCACGAGCTGTATTTTAAATCGCCGGAAGAAATGTGCGCCCTCTTTTCCCACACGCCCGAAGCGTGTAGCAACACCCTGGCCGTGGCCGAAAAGTGCAATTTGGAGTTTCCTAAACACGGTTTTATCTTGCCCAACTTTGATATCCCGCCGCAGTACCCCAACTCAGCCGAGTATTTTAAGGACTTGTGCCGCAAGGGCTTAACTAAAAAAATGAACGGCAACGTGCCGGAAAATTATTGGAAACAGTTGGAATTTGAGTTTGACGTCATTATCAAAATGGGGTTTGATTGTTACTTCCTCATCGTGCAGGACTTTATCAACTGGGCGCGCGCTCACGATATCCCCATCGGGCCGGGGCGCGGCTCGGGCGCGGGTAGTTTGGTAGCGTACAGTTTGGATATTACCCGCATTGACCCCATCCAAAATAAATTGCTTTTTGAACGCTTTTTAAATCCGGATCGCGTCAGCATGCCGGACTTGGATATTGACATGTCCGACGCCGGGCGCGAGCGCGTGATTGACTACGTGCGCGGCAAGTACGGGCAGGATAAAGTTTCGCAAATCATTACGTTCGGTACGATGAAAGCCAAACTGGCCATTAAGGATGTAGCGCGCGTGTTGGAGGTACCGCTGGCCGATGCTAACCGCATCGCCAAAATGATTCCCAACGACCCCAAAATGACGCTGGAAAAAGCATTGGAAATCAACGAGGTACGCAACGAAGTAACCAATAACCCGCAGAGCAAACGCCTCTTTGATATGGCGCGCAAAATTGAGGGCCTTAAACGCCACACGGGTATCCACGCCGCGGGCGTGCTAATTACCAAAGAGGCCGTGTCCGAATATGTGCCGCTGGCACGCGGGGCCAAAGATATTATTACCACCCAATTTGAAGGTGAGCCGTGTTCCAACCTGGGGCTACTTAAAATGGACTTTTTGGGGCTTCGCACCTTAACGGTTATTGATAACGCCGAAAAAATGGTCCGCGCCCGCCATAACCCTGATTTTGACATCAACAAAATTCCGTTAGACGATAAAAAAACTTACGACATGCTTTCCGCCTGTCAAACACTGGGAATCTTCCAGCTGGAAGGCGGCGGCATGCGCGACCTAATTAAAAAGTTACAGCCCGCCCAGTTTAGCGATTTGTCCGCCCTCGTCGCGCTATACCGCCCGGGGCCGATGGAATCGGGCATGATGGACATGTTTGTGCGGCGCAAAAGCGGGCAAGAAAAAATCCACTACGAAACCCCACTGTTGGAGGAGCCGCTTAAGGACACATACGGCTGTATGCTCTATCAGGAGCAAATCATGGAAATTTCCAAACGCTTGGGCGGATTTACACCCGGCGAGGCCGATTCCCTGCGTAAAGCCATGGGGAAAAAGAAAATTGACGTAATGGAAAAATTCGGACACAAATTTATAGAAGGTTGCAAAACTCATAAAATCCCGGAAAAAACAGCCACTCATATTTACGAGCAGATGAAAGCGTTTGCCGGATACGGGTTTAACAAATCGCACTCATACGCTTACGCGCTTGTTTCCTATCAAACGGCTTATTTGAAGGCAAATTATCCCATTGAATTTATGTGCGCAGCTTTGACCAACGAAATTGGTCACAACGCTATCGGTGCCGACGATAAAGAAAACAAAATCGTCACCTATTTGGCCGAAGCACGCAAATTGGGTTTTGAAATTTTACCGCCGGACGTAAACGCCTCGGAGCCGGATTTTTCCGTAGAAGAAAAAAACGGCAAAGAGTGTATCCGCTACGCGCTAAATGCCATTAAAAACGCCGGGGAAGAAGCGTGCGTAGCTATCACGCGCGTGCGCAAAGAGCATGGGAAATACACCTCCCTGGAGGACGTGTGTACTCGGGCAGAACTGGCGGACGTAGTCAACAAAAAAACGCTGGAAAGTTTAATCAAAGCCGGCGCATTGGATTCCACTTCCCCCACGCAGGACCCACGCATCACGCGTGCTTATGGATTAGCTAATTTAGACGCCGTGATTGAAACGGCCCACCGTCTATCGCGTGGCCGCCAGCAAAATAATACCGCCAGCTTATTTGGGGACGATTTCTCGTCCATGCTTAGTGTTAAACAAACCCACTTTGTTAACGCCGCGCCGCTGACCCGCAGCGAATTACTCGGCTACGAAAAAGAAGTGCTGGGACTGTTTTTCAGCGGCCACCCCATGGAAAAATACCAACACAATTTAGCCCAACTGCACGCCACCCCCATTATTGATATTGTGGAAGGCCGCGCTACCGGGCGTTTAAACGTATTGGGGATTGTGACCCTCTACAAACGTCGGCAAAATAAGAAAACCAAAAAAGATTGGGCACAACTGGTGATAGAAGATTGTACAGGATCGCTGGCGGTAAATGTGTTCTCGCGCACGTTTGATAACGTGGGAGCCCTGCTGACCCCCAACGCCATTTTGAATTTTTTGGGTGACGTACGCACCGACGATGACAGCGCACGCATAGAACTTAATTTACAAGACGTAAGCAATATCACGGATTTGATTGCCAACATTGCTAAAGAATTTACGGTACGTTTGCCCGTCGGATACACCAAGGACGATTTGCAAAAATTGAAAAGTTACTTGGACATGACCCGCGGTACTACCACCGTATTTTTGGAAGTGCCCTCCAAAGAGGACCCGGCCAAACTGCACCGCATCCGCACCAACAAACGCATTTTATTACATAAAGCGTTATTAGAATTTGTGGAAAATGCGTGGGGCAATGTGTGGTCGTTTAAATAAATCGGCATCCGGGTGATTTTGTTAAGGTAATGTGTAGTACTCTAATCCACTGCTAATTGTTGTATAATAAACACCCCCTAAACTTTTACAAACTTTCTTAGCAAGTTCCGTTTCGGCCCCGCACCAATTATGTACCGCATGATACATTAATCCTCTCGTAGATTTACAGTACATAGTCAAACTCCGCCCCCCGCTAGACCCATCTTGCAACGTACACCGGATTTTACGGTCAGGCGAAAAAATAGCCTTCCCCTCATTCTCCAGGGTCCATCCGTTGGGAATATCCACATCCAATTCCAAAAAATCAAACGTATAGTTCCCGTTAGCTAAGCGATACCGTTCCTCTGCCTGCATATACGATTTTGCCAATGTTACCAGTTGCTCATATCGGCTTTTGGCTGCAGCTACCTGGTATTGCGGCACGGCAATTGCCGCCAAAACGCCAATAATCAGAACAACTACTAATAATTCAATTAACGTAAACGCTTTTGCGTCTAAACAACCCAACCAACCACTTTTATTTTGCATATATATCCCCCCTTATAAACGGGCTTATAGGAAAAATGTAGCAAAAAAAAAAACAATGTCAAGCTTTTTCCGCTTTTTGTGGTAAA
>JAKSPG010000101.1 GCA_024405075.1 Elusimicrobiaceae bacterium
AGAATCCCTACGGTTGCGGCAGTTTGTATATCACAAATGGGGTGGCGCGTCCGGCTATTTCACGCATGAATACTCCGCCCTTTTCCTTACACATAGCATTGGCCTTAGCATTTGTTTTTACCGCCCAACAAAAGCGCTGTCCAAACGATTGGCCCGAGAGCATAATCTGATAAAAAATAGCACTGGCGTATTTTCCCATCGGGGAACACTGAATATCGTTATTCGGGCGGTCTCCTCGGCCATATTCTATTTTGCAGGAATATATTTTATTTCCGATTTCCCAATCAGAAATCAACTTAGCTTCAGTCAACGCACCCCGCAAATCAGAAGCAGATACAGGCCACGAACCGTTACGGATAAAAAACGTCTGCGCCGCATTATACAAGGATTCGCCTGCATCTACAGCTGCCGCAAACCGCTTATGAAACTTGGCATCTTCATATTTGGGGTAAAAAATAACTACCGCGGCCAAAACCAACAAAAGAACAGTAATAACATTCAGAATCACAGACCCACGGGAAAAAACTTTTTTCATACGGACTCTCTTCGGTTTTAAAATTTCACTCCTACGCATACTGTAGCAAAAAAGTGTTTTCCACGCAAGGATTTTCCACACATAAAAAAAGGCAGCCGAAGCTGCCCCCCTGTTCTTGGCACGACGTTGTTTCTTAAAAACGCATGCCGACCCGCAACAACAACGTATGGAATTGCAAATTGCGGTCTTTAGCAAAAGGCGTTACGTCTTTATCCTTGATAAAGTCGTATGTATAGCGATACTCCAAGCCGGCGAACATCCAGCACGTTATGTTGTACTGCATCCCCAATCCGGCATAGAAGGCGGCCCCCCAATGGCTTTCGTTCGTGCGCAAGCCGTCGGCGTCGGTTTTTAAGCGGGCATTGGCCATCCCTACGCCCATGGGCATATAGACTTGCAACGTCCCCCACGGGTTAAGCGTCAGCTTTCCCGCCAGCGAAATATTATGAGAATAAAACCCATGATAATGACGTTGTTCAACTCCTGTTTCATGCGTTTTAGCACGAGGATGGAGCATCATATAGTCCAGACCAACCGCCAAATGGTCGCTCATTCTGTGAAGTAAGCTGATATCGGCCGCCAGTCCGTTTGTACCGTAACGATCGTTGCGGCTGTCCTTGCTATAAGGCCAGGTTTGGCCGCCCGCTAGCGACAATTCCATGGTTTTTTCATTAGCCTGGGCCGCTTTACTGGGTTGATAGGTACTGTAAATAATACCCTCACTGGTTTGCTTACCCTTCGGACCGGTTACTGTTTGTTCGGCGATGCCGTAATCGGTAGTGCCCTTTTTATTATGCACGCTAACGTCGTACACATCGGTAGTCGTAGTGGTGGTATTTACTTTGAGCTTCGGTTCTCCTTTTTTAAGCGAAGCTTCATTAGCCGCATGCGTGGCTCTCATTCCCGCCGCTTGCGAACGAGCCGCCTGTACCTGGTTCGAAACGGCTTTGTGCGCGTGCGTGGTGGTCGGTTTGGGTAGCGGCGTGGTAACAGCCACTTGTTCCCCCGTCACAATTACGCCCGAAGGCGTGTTTACAGCCGAAGCATCCCCAGTGACAACTGTTTGCGTCGCCGCCGGTTGGGCAAAGACAAGGCTCACCATCAGTAAGAAAACCAAGGCAAGCACCGTAATATGTATTTTTTTCATGGTTTTTCCCCCTATTTAAATGTACGACTTTTCTATTCTAACCAAGGCTTTTTCAACGGGCAAGGCAAAAAACTAATTAGAACATTCGTTCTTGACTTTTTCTTCCACGTTCATTACAATGCTCGTTGAAGAGACATTATGAAAAAAATAATCAGTTCGTTGATTCTGTTCGTGTTAGGAAGTTTGGCCTGGGGAAGTTCAACAAACTTTTCTACCCCGGTTGTTGCCAAACAATTTCAACCCATTAGAAGCCCCGCTACTGCCGCCCCCAAAAAGGCCAGTTCTGTCAACGAAAAAGTAACGCGTTCTGCCACTATTTCGCCCAACATCATCCCCATTATTACCCTAAACGATGCGTACCATAATGCGCAGGGAATTCCTCGGCATGAACCTTGCGCCGCTACCCGGCTCACCCCTACTTTAGTCTTTACGGCAGCACATTGTTTAGTGGGCGGTTTGACGCACGGCAGCCGCATTCATGCCGGAATTTTCCAGGCAAAAGACGGGGTAGAGGGACTTGTATTTTCTAAACCGCACGGGGACGATTTAGTGCAACCTAACGCACAAGTCTTTGTGTACCGGCCCGGTTTGACTAGACCCGCCGATATATCCGCTCCGTTTGATTTCGGGGTAGTGGTGTTAGATACGCAATTAAAACTCAACTCAAAGTTTACTCAACAAATGACAAACATGTTAAACAGCGTTCCGTTAGCCACCACTAATAAAGCAGAAAATCTTGTCACGCAGGAAATGCAGAAAGAATTTTCTAAACAATCAACCGCATATACCCAATTTATAAATAAACCGCTTGAAGCGGTAGCGTTACTAACCATGACCCCACAAGGAGTATCTGACGAATTGCAGGGCCGCCGGTGGTCCGTCTATGTTTGGAACGCATACGCATATGAATCTACCCGAGACCCGGTACAAATTTTGAGTCAATCCATTAGCAAAGAGGGCACGGCACCGAACAGCTCGCATCTGTTACTATTTAAGGGCGAAGCATTTCATCCGGGTACTTCCGGCTCCCCCATATTTGATACACAGCGAAAACTCGTCGTCACTACAGCCAACGGTTCCACCGGCGAAGCGTCCAACCAATTAAACCTGGGCGGCCTGATTGATCAGGCCGTTTGCCAATGGACTAAAAGTTACGACCGCGCCGTCAAATGTTTAGTCCGGCACGACGGAGTGGTTGCGAACGAACCTGAAAACCTTGGAGCAAGCACCCAGGGGCGTTGACAACTTTTTCCCCAAATGTTACTATATATATAGTAAGAGCGACTTGACGACAAGTCGCTTTTTCGTTAATCCGGGACGGAAGGAGCTGATTATGAAAGATCCCAAAACCATCGAACAAACCGTTGCTGCCGCGCTAGAAAGCGAACAGGTAGAATTGGTAGACCTGGTTATCCAACACCAAGGTAAAAAGAAACTGCTTCAATTTTTTGTAGATAAAGTCGGCGGCGTTACGCTCGACGACTGCGGCGCATTAACCGACAAAATAGACGCTATTTTGGAAATGGAAAATTTAATAGACGGCGCCTATATTTTAGAAGTATCCTCCCCCGGGGTACAGCGCGTGTTAAAAAAACCGGCGCATTTTAAACAATTTATTTCGCAGCGCGTAAAAGTGGTACTTAAAGTACCTCTGGAGGGCCGCGGATTTTTTACCGGGGTCATCGCTTCAGCGGATGACAACGAATTTGTGTTAGACGACGGCACCAACCAGTACCACTTCGCCTACAACAATATCAAAAAAGCAAACTTGGACCCTGTCCTTGAATTTTAATACACCAAAAAGGAGAAATAAAAACCATGGAAGGAACTGCTAAAGATTTAATCCTCGCTTTAGAAGGATTGGAAAGAGAAAAAAACATTAAACGTGATGACATTTTGAAAACCATTGAAGATGCCCTCGTATCCGCACTTCGCAAGAACTTGGGCAAAACGGCACAAATCAGTGCCAAAATAGATGTGGAAAACGGGGCTATTCAGGCTTTCCAAATCTTAAACGTGGTAGAAGTGGTGGCTAACCCGGAAACGGAAATTGATGTCACCTCCGCCCAAAAGTACCTCAAAAATCCAAAAATAGGTGATACGGTCACCCGCACGCTGGGCGTGGAGGACTTCTCCCGCATTGCCGCGCAAATTGCCAAACAAGTGCTCATCCAAAAAGTACGCGGCATTGAGCGCGATAATTTCTATAAAGAATTTAAACCGCGCGAAGGCGAAGTAATTACCGGTTCTGTACGTCGTTTTTCCGACCGGGACATCATCGTAGATCTGGGCAAAGTGGAAGCCATTTTACCGTACTGCGAACAAATTAAAAAAGAACGCTATGCCAACGGCTCGCGCGTGAAAGCGGTCATTGCCAAAGTGCTCAACCCCACCGACTTGGCCGACGTAGGGGACGACCCGGTACTCAGCCGCTACAAATCGGCTGCGTTTCGCTTGGATAAAGGCCAACGTGGGCCGTACATTATTCTTTCGCGCGCCAATGGCAAATTTTTAGAAGAATTATTTAAAGTAGAAGTCCCGGAAATCAGCGAAGGGATTGTGGAAATTAAAAAAATCCAGCGCGATCCGGGCTTCCGCGCCAAAGTAATGGTACTCCGATGATTTGTCCACCGTACTGATGCATACCATTGCTGCGGCCAAAGCGACCTTCGTACGCATTGATAATGCGACCGACAAAAAAGCAACCATCATTGTGCCTGACGACCAACTGGCTATTGCACTAGGTAAAGATTGGCAAAACATCCGCCTGGCTTCCAAATTAACCGGATGGGATTTGGACGTTAAGAGCGAAACCCAAAAGGCCCGGGAAGGCAAACAAGCAAATGATGCTATTCAAAATCTTTTTGCCAATGTGGAAGGCATCGGCCCGAAAATGGCTGAAGTACTCCAAAAATCCGGTTTTACCTCGGTAGAACAACTGGCCGCCGCCACGCCGGAACATCTGTCCACCGTGCAAGGCATCGGCGAAAAAACAGCCGCTAAAATTATTGAGGGTGCTCAAAAATATTTAGCCGCCCAAACTGTGCCCACGCAGGAGGCCGCCAATGACCAAGAAAACCAATAATTCCGAGGAAGAAAAAACCGTTAAGAAAAAAACCGCCGCTAAAAAGCCCGCTGTAAAGAAAACGGCTACCAAAACGACGGCTAAAAAAACTGCCGCTAAAAAAACGACAGCTAAAACGGTAAAGGAAAAACCGGCTACCAAAACGGCTAAATCATCTTCTCACGGTGCCTCTAAAGCCAGCGCGCCGAAAACAGTGCATACACCGGCGGTCAAAACTCCGGAAGTAAAACCGGTGGAAACGGTAACAGTTGCCCCTAAACCGGCGGCCACTGTTCCCACTGCAGCTCCGGCAGCTCCGGTAACGCCAAAACCTGCGCCCGTGGCTCCGGCGGCACCTAAACAAGTACCGCCAACTCCGGTTGCGCCTAAACCTGCACCCGTGGCTCCGGCAGCTTCTAAACCGCAACCCGCACCTGCTGCGGTGACGGACCGTCACGGTCATGTAAAACAGGCGGCAGTTGCACAAGCTCCCAAAGACGATAAAGTAATTCGTATCGTCGGGCAACCTACGGTAAAAGAGTTGGCGGAAAAGATGAATTTTAAAACCAACGATTTTATCAAAAAGCTCATGACGATGGGCATTTTCGCCACGATTAACCAACGTTTGGAAAAAGACATG
>JAKSPG010000102.1 GCA_024405075.1 Elusimicrobiaceae bacterium
CAGTTTCTTTCCTTTCAAGAAATTGCCGACCTGGTAAAACGGCCGTTAGGAACTGTGCTAGCCGATTGTCACCGGGGTATTCAAAAGATTAAGCAGCTTTTAGGGGCTCAAATTGCCCAAGAGGAACGAATATGAAATTGTGTGAAAATATCCTGTTATATGCACAAGGCGAGTTGCCTGAAACAGACCGTGCTGCATTTGAAGCACATTTGAAAGCGTGTCCGTCGTGTCAGGCAGAGCTGAAGTTTTTGCAAAAATTGGATGAGGGGTTATCCGCCCCGGCGGCACCCCAGCGGGTGGTAGATAAATTGTTTGCCCGCACCACGCGCAAAAAAACGTTATGGGCGCGTTTTAAACTGGCCTGGACGGCCGCTGCAGTAGTGGCGGTATTAGCGGGTGTGGTAGCAGTAAAAATTCACCCGGCCGTGCAACCCTTTGAAGCCGCCGAATTGGTAGCGTATGTAAATGAAGATGCCGGCGATGAATATACGGTGTTTGCACAAGAATTGACAGACATGGAAGCGTATTTCTAAAAGGAGGAGTGTATGAAGAACAAATGGATGCTGTTTTTACTGACCGGAGTGTTAGTATTACCAGTCTTCGCTGCTGAGGAAGCGGCTGATGTGGTGGCGCAAAAAGAGCCCACCGTGGTGGCCGAACAAGGTGGCCCGCGCATGAAAGCCATGCGCCCAGGGGATTTCAAAAAGGCTCAAAAGGAACACCGGGCTAAAATGAAAGCTACCGAAGAAAAAATGGAGAAATTGGTAAAAGAATATAAAAAACTCAAAGGCAAAAAACAAGAAGCAAAAAAAGCCGAAATTGTAGCCGAAGTGGAAAAAATCCGCGAGGAACAATTGAAATTCAAACAAGCGCAATTGGATAAATTTGCTAAGCGTTTGGAAGAAATGAAAAAACATCTGGAGGAAGAAAAATCGCCTGAAGGACAAAAAGTATGGGTAGATAAAAAAACGAACGCGCTTATTGAGTCGGACGGAAGTTTAAAAGTACTTTTTGATCGCCCCGCTCCGCAACAATTCCAGGACGGGAAAGTGAAAAAATACAAAGGGTTTCGCTTTCACGGCCCGAAAGGCGGCCAAGGCCCGCATATGAGGGCTGAACAAGATCCGGGCCGGGTAGGATTACTCCCCCCGCCCCCGGCAGAAGAGAAATAAGTTACGATTCATCTTTGTCATCCCTGATTACGAGTTTCGGGGATGACTTTTTATACCCCCGTCGGCGAGAGGATTTTTAATTTAGGTAATACGCTTGCCCGCTGCTAGTATTGTGAGGATACACAAAACCTGTTTTATCGTTAGATAAGGCCCGGCAAACTTGCGTTCCTATTTTATTATCCAACTTGGCGATACACATAAAACGTCCTTTCAACGGACTATCTACATTTTGCATAAAATAACGAAAGTCATAATCGCCGCTCTTCCTTTTGAGATGAATATTATAGGTGCTAGGATCTATATAGTTCGTGTTTCCTGTGTTATGCCCCCAAAAGTAAGTCAAATCCTGTCGTTCCACTCCCAAGGCATCATAATCCATGGTATAACTGCCGTTGGCTAAATAATATATTTCTTCCGCGTCGGCCAGTTTACGCGCCCATTGGACGGCTTCGACCGCGCGGGATTTTTCTACGGCTTTTTGGTACTGGGGCAGGGCTATAGCGGCTAAAATGCCGATAATCAGTACCACGACCAATAATTCAATGAGCGTAAACCCATTTTTCTTGTTTGTCATTGGTTTCTCCTTATTTCTTCTGTTTTTTGGGAGAAAACGGACCAAACAAAAACGGCCGTTTTATGTCGGCGGGTCCAATCACAGTCCCGTTAAACAAAAACAGCCGTAGTTTCGCATATGCAAGAGCATATGCGAAACATTCGGCACAACGCGTGCGGGTAATTAGTCCGTTTACGTTGTGCCTAAACACGACTGCTTTTGGTGTGATTGGATGCCGGTTTCCCAGCAACTCCCGCACAACCAACGCGGGATCCAAAAACAGATAAATTTTTTACTGCTTACTTCTTTTTATTACTGGCATGTAACGGGCTTATTTAAGCACATCGTTCCACGCATCTTTTTCTTGCTTAATTTGTGTTTTTACTGTCTCAATTTTCTGTTGGACGGCTTCTTGTGCGGCTTGCGCAGCCGTCTTTTGCCCGGAGGCTACTTCCCCGGCCGCTTTGGCTTGTTGGTACTGCTGTTTAACCGTTTCAATTTGCTGACGGGTTTGGGCCGATTTTTCCAATGCTTGGTCCAATGTAATCGGCTGGGAAGCTGCCGTAGAGGACTGAGTGGTCGTGCCGGTGCTGGCGCAACCAGCAGCTGCTAACGCAGCGGTTAAAGCAACGAAACATACTTTATTCATATAACTGTGCTCCTTATACAATAAACTAATATCCCCTCTATTCTATAAAATTTTGCGTTAAAAGTTTGTACAATAAGAACAAAGAGGGAGGAAAATTTTATGATTATTTTGGCGATATTAGTCGGTGTTTTAATGGGTGGTGGGTTCGTGTATTTGTGGCAATCGGCCCGGTTGAAAACGGCCTTGGCGGCAGGTCAGGCCACGTTAGCCGTGGATAAGGCGCGACTGGAAGAAGAAGCGCGTAGTTTGCAACGGGAAAAAGAATTGATTGAAAAAAATTTTAGCGCACTTTCTGCTACCTATAAAGCGCAATTTGGTGAACTGGCCGGAAAAATTTTAGACGAAAAAACAAAAGGGTTGGAAGTTAAAAACAGCGAAACGTTGGCTCCCCTTCGTCAAGATTTGGAAAATTTTGCTAAAAAAGTAACTGATATGGAACGTCAAAACACCGCGGCCCAAGCACGGTTGGAAAAAGGGCTGACGGATGCGATGAAATCTTCCGAAAAAGTAGATCAAAGTGCTGTTAATTTGACTAACGCCATTAAAGGCGAATCTATTGTGCGCGGCAGTTGGGGTGAGGAAACGCTTAAACGCATTTTGGACGTGGCCGGTATGCAAGAAGGAGTGGATTACTTTCAACAAGTTTCCGATGAAGGCAAGCGCGTGGATGTGCAGGTAGCTTTGCCGGGCGGACGGTGGATTGTCGTGGATGCCAAGACGCTTTTTAATCATTACGTGCACTATTTCAACGCGCAGGATCCCAAGGAAAAACAGGCGGCACTTGACGAACATGTTAAAGACGTTAAAAAAACCATGAAAGATTTAAGTGCCAAGAAATACTATAAAAAATTCCAGGCCCAGGGCGATAAAATTCAGCCCGACTATACCTTAATGTTCGTCTACCCGGAAAGCGCGCTGCTGGCCGCGGTAGAGGCCGCACCGGATATTTTAAGCGAAGCGTGGAAAAATAACATTGCGCTCGTGTCGGCAACGTCGCTGATGAGTACGCTTAAAATGGTGGCCAAACTGTGGGATATTAACACGCAGCACGAATATATGGAAGATTTGAAAGAGGATATTTTAAAACTGATGGAAAAGTTTAACGATTTCCTCATCAATTTTGCCAAGGCCGAACAAGCCGTTACTAATGCGGCCGAAGCGGTCAAAATCGCACGCGGCCATATTGACGGCAACAAAGGGGCGCTGCTACCTGTGGCGCAGCGTATTGTAGATATTTACGAAGTCCCACTTACTAAACAAAACGTGCGCCTATTAAAGCGCGGCGAGTACGATTACGACGGCGGTAAAAATAACGAAAACAAAGAATTGTTGTAACCTATTTTTGGGTACCAAACATAACGGCACAAGTTGTTGGCTTGTGCCGTTTTTTTTGTTGGGTTTTTGAAGTATGTTTATAAGTTTTATCCTTTCATAAAAAACCGGTCGTGGCCATCATCATCGTCGTTGTAGTTGTGCCCGTTCGGATTATTCCACGCCCAAAAATGGGCGAAAAATAAGTAAATTCCCAGCCCGGTCAAAAATGCACTCAAGCCGTAAAAGGCGTGGCGGATGTGCCACTCGTACCCTTCCGTGCCCAGCCACTTGTGCATATAATCCCAGTCGGGTAGTGTTTCGGGGCCTGCGTTTAAGAGGGATATTACCGGGTCTAAACTACATCCGGCATAATGTCCTACGCTGTAACATGCAATGGCCAATAACAGTAAACATACATCCGCTTGGATTTCTTTTCCCCGCCGTAAAAATACAAAATAGGCCAATAACGGCACGCCTAATTCCATAAGCGTTCCCCCCCAAATGGTCATCTTAAAGTTACCCAAAAACAACATGCGGAAAATGGGATGTCCGGCTTCGTGTATGCCAATGGTAAACAGCCACAAAACCCCGGCCAGCGGGTTGTGGCGCGGCCCTACAAACCATTGGTACGTAAAATACGTTACCAGGCCGATAAATAAGATCCCTTTCCAACCGTATTTCCAGAACAACGGGCCTTTGCGGTGAGGATCCAAAAAATCCCAAAAATTATTCCATAAATCGTTCATAATGTTTCTATTTTAACAATTTTTGCACGCTTAAAAAAAGATTAGTTTTTTAGTTTTCCCGTCGGAAAAATTTTTCTGATCTGTTTTTTGCGTTGAGCGTGTTTGCCCAGATTGGTACTTTTAATAAGACGTACAAACGTCAAATTTACCAAATGGGAGGATGTTCATGAACATCAAAATAAGTGTCCTAACGTTACTGGCAATTTGTTGTGTGCCGTTAACGTCCGGGGCGCAAATCTACTACGAAGAAGACATGAGCGAAGAAATAGTGCTCACACCCGTCAAGCACGAAACGCGCTTGCAGGAACGCTGGCAAACAGCCAAACGCGAAGCCCTGGATCCGATGGAAAAACTCGTTCGTGCGGGCAAAAGCGAACTGCGTAAACTGGGGTTGGAAGTCGGGGTGGATATTTCGTACCTGGCCCAACGTGCCGCGCCCAGCGGCAAAAAAACAGCTATCCAAGGAATCTATTATCCGTATATTACCTGGAATTTGTTTAAAGACCGCGCCTTGGGTTCGGGCCAGTTAAACGTAAACTACACGTTAGTGCGTTACTGGGGAACGCAAGCGGCTACCTTGCAAAACCGGGTAGATACGGCCGTAGCGTTTAACGATTATCCCGCCAACCAGGAAATTTTTTCGCAATTTTCCTACACGCATACGTTGCCGGGCGATTGGAATTGGCTCAGTTTTACCGTCGGGCAATTTCCGTTATATAACTTTGACGGTACGCAATACATCGCCAACCAACAAACGGCACTGATGAACTATGCGCTCTCGCAAAACGCTACGAGTGCGTATCCGTCTGCCTCCTTTGGCGGCTATGTGCAAGCTCAAACACACAATTGGACGGTTGCCGCCGGGTATCAGGACGGTACCAACATTTCCGGTGAACATATCCACTTGGATGAAGCCT
>JAKSPG010000103.1 GCA_024405075.1 Elusimicrobiaceae bacterium
AAATGGGGTCCAAGCATCGTGAATGGTATGACGGAAGTCTTGCAGAAATAATAGATAGTTAATGTCCATATTTTTTTTATCCTTACATTTTTTTCGGTGCACTTACACCGATAAACTCTAACCCTTTTTTAATCCGTTCCGCCACCCGTTGGCAGATGAACAAGCGAGATTTAGTTTGTTCGGGTTGTTGCTCATCCAACACGCGGCAGGTATCGTAGAACGTGTGGAAAAGCCCGGCCAGTTCCACCAGATACGTAGTCAAATGGTGCGGACTTAAATCGGCCACACAGTTGCGTAACACTTGCTTGAACCAAATGAGTTTTAACAGCAAGGCCCGTTCCTGGGGGGCTAAGGGTGTAATGACGCCGGGGTACTCAGTAAATCCTTTTTCAGCCGCGGCTGTAAAAATGGAGTAAATACGGGCGTGAACATATTGCACGTAGAAAACCGGGTTTTCGTTGGTGCGTTTTTTGGCCAAGTCCATATCAAACAGCATGTGGGCGTTGGGGGTGCGGCTGGCAAAAAAGAAACGGCACACGTCTGTTCCCACATCGTCCATCAGTTCGCGCAGCGTAATAAAATGGCCGGCGCGTTTGGACATCTTGACTTGTTCGCCATGTTCGGTCAAGTGGACCAGTTGGTGAATAATCGGTACAAATGATTTTTCATCATGTCCCAGGGCGTGCACAGCCGCTTTCATACGCGGTACATAGCCGTGGTGATCGGCCCCTAAAATATCAATGAGCGTTGTGTAACCGCGGTCATATTTATTTTTGTGGTAGGCAATATCCGCCATGAAATAGGTTGGGCGGCCGTCTTTGCGCACTAGCACGCGGTCTTTATCATCTTGAGCTTCTTGATCCTGGGTGGAACCGAACCAAACGGCATCTTCCTTTTTGTACGTAAACCCTTTTTGAGTTAAATACTCCAGCGCTTTTTGTGGAGCCTGTTCTTTGTGCAGGTCCGATTCGCGAAACCAACGGGTAAAATCTACATGAAAATCTTTCATGTCCTGTTGTTGGGTTTTAATGAGTTCTTCCATGGCCCAGCGACCGTATTGGTCTTCAGGTAAATCGGCCGGGATACGTTTAGCCAAGTCAATTAAGTACGAGCCGTGGTAACCGTTCTCGGGCGGTTCTTTTCCTTCTTTGCGTGCCTTAATGGAAACCGCTAACAGCTCGGCCTGGTTACCGGCATCATTTACATAATATTCGCTATCGCACGAATATCCTAACGCCCGGTGGATTTTAACTAAACTGTCACCCAAACTGGCACCGCGGCCACTGGCCACATGTAAAGGTCCTGTTGGGTTAGCGGATACAAATTCAATCAGTAAATTCTGGCGGGAGGTCTGCCCGTCGCGGTCTTTAATGCGCCGGTCGGAGGCGATTTCAATAATAAAAGCGTCTTCTAAACGGATGTTGATAAAGCCCGGAGCAACGGCCGTGGCTTGCTGTACGGCGGTAATTTCGTTGAGTACTTTGCAGGCCTCTTGGGCAATAAGCAACGGGTTTTTACGCATTTTTTTGGCCACGGCCATAGCCCACGTAAGCGACAAATCTGCCCCGGTATGGGCCGGCGCGGGGGCAAAATCTACCGCCGGCAAAGCAACCCCTTTGAAGAAGGCCGCGTTGGAAAGTTTAACCGAAATATCTTGTTTGAGTTTATCTAGCATGTTTATTTTTTCCGAACTGTTTTTTTAGCTGCTTTGGGGCGAGTTGTTTTGGCCGCCGTTTTTTTCTTAGCAGTAGGTTTTTTGACTGTTTTTTTAGTAACTTTTTTGACCGTTTTTTTGGCAACGGTACGTGTTTTGGCCACTGTTTTGGTGGAGGTTTTTTTGATGGGTTTGGTAAAATCAACAACTTTACCGAAACTAAAAATTTTGTCCAGCGCGTAAAAGTCGCGCGCTTGGGCCGTCATAATGTGTACCAAAAATGCCCCATAATCGCTCACGCGCCAAAGGTTACTTTCGCGTCCGTCGCGATTTAATTTGTAAAACCCTTGTTCTTTTAATTTTTTGCTGATTTCTTCTTCCACAGCGTCCAAATGGGGCTTGGAAGTAGCGGTGGCAATCAATACAAATTCACACAGGGAAGAAAGCCCACATAAATCAATCACTTGGATATTCTCGGCCTTTTTTTCGTCAGCCAACCGGGCGGCCAAACAAACCAGTTCTTTCGTATTCATATAGTTACCTCTTTTATCGTGTATAGGAGCACTCTTTTCAGTTTAGCATTTTTAGAAGTAGGTTTACAGCGGCATTTTAAAATCTTTGCCTAAAATAATGCGGGTATCGCAAATAACATTGGGCGTGGTCCCGGCGCGGATTTCACCGTTAATACCGATAGCATTGCCCAGTTGTTTAAGCTGAATTTGGCGTCCGGAATAGTCTTCCAGCCACGAGGTTTCCTGCAAGGTGGGGTAATTGTCGTATTGCAAGACATCCACTCGCAGTAGGCCTTTGGTATTCTGCTCGCGTAGGTATTGGGTTAGCTCCAGTGCCAGGCCTTTGCGGCCGGATGCATTTAATACTTCGGCAATAATCGGGCGGTCTTGTACGGCCAGCGGGGCTTTGTCCGCCACGGGGGCGGGGGGGCCGTCCGGCTCGGCCGTGCGGCGTTTATTTTTTTGGTTTTTGATGGGTTCTTTAAGAGTAAAATCGTTTGTTTGTAACTGGGCCAGCTCCAGGGAGTGTAGCCAAAATTCTGCCGGCGTGTGGTTGGTGCGGCGTTCGTGGTAGGCGGTCAAATAGCTCCACCCGGTGCGCAGGGCCAGTAGCGGGTTATAACGCCACGAGGATAGCGTGTGCTTGAAGTCTTCCCAAAACAGCGGATAGGAACTTTGGCGCGGAATAAAAAATTTACCTTGTGGAAAACACTTCTGGACCGGACCTTTGCATTTTTTATCTTGCACGGTAACCCGTACTTTTTGAAACGCAGGGTTATACGTAAATTCCATGGCGGGGGAAGTTCCTACCGTTACCAAAACATCTTGCTCCTGGCGTAGGGACAACGTCTTAACCAGGCCGGAAGTATAGCGGGCAAATCCGGCCCACCCCAGTAGCAGTAGGGCTAGAATTATCAAGCCACGTTCTATAATTTTTCTTGTTTTATGAGGTGATTCCATAAATCAATCCCCAGCGGGCAAAGCCATTTTTGCGAATCAATGGTGAAAAGTAATTTGCGATTGGCGGCGTAGAGCAAGGCTTTATCCAAATCCTGCATGGCCAAATTGCGGATGAGAAACGCATCTTTGTATTTGCGGTCTTTGGAAGAAATATCCGCCACAAATAAAATTTTAGATAGTTCGCTCATGTGTAAACTGCCCAGCGTATGCTCGGCAATGGCGTTAAGGACGTTTTTATCTTTGGTGTCAAATTCGTGCTTAGCCAGCCACGCTGACACAAAACTATGCAGTAAACTGGGTTCCTGGCGGCAGATGTCATCAAAGAAAGGCACCCGAATGTTGTGGGTGCGGCAAAATTCCACCAATTCCGGCCCGGAAAAACCTTTCCCCGCATCGTGCAAAATGCCGGCGCGTACGGCGGTTTCTACGTTGACGTCGTAAATATCGCTTAGCGCGGCGGCCATTTCGGCTACTTTACAAGAGTGAAGGTAGCGGTTGGGTTTTAAGTGCGCTTTTAGCCAAGCGTGTATGGATAAGCCATATAGTTTATGTTTGCGAATTGTATCCGCAATTTGCGGCGGTACGGTGTCGGGGATGTCGCCGCACGATAAAATATGTGCCCGGACGCGGCTGGAAGATAATTTGGGGAAAAATCCCGGTAAAAACACGTGTTTGAACTGGGCCGGGTTTTCGTTATATCCGCGGCGTTTGCCGGCGATAACAGTCGCATGGTCAAAAATAACTTGCGGGTTTTTCCAGTTGTGTAAATCGTTTAGGCAATCGGTACCGACCAGTAAATAAATGTCCGGGTTTTTGTAGCGTTTTAGCAAGTATTGCACCAATTGATACGTATAAGTTTTACCGCCCTGGCGCAGTTCGTAATCATCAAAGATAATATTTTTATGCCAACGGCCGAAAGCTTATTTAAGCATTTGCATACGCAGGCGGAACGGCGTGGGCGATTTGGCCTTAAACGGGGAGTGATACGCCGGAACGATGTGTGCCACATCCGGAGCAATTTGTTTCATTGCCCGGCGAAATAAGGCGATGTGGCCTTTATGGACGGGGTCAAAGCTGCCCCCAAAAACGAGAACTTTCATACTACTCTATTATACAAGTTTTCGGCGATGTCTTTCCCTTGTAAAAGAGAAGTTTCCATAAATGTATATTCCCACCGTCCGTACCGCCCGGCGCAAAAACAGTCGTGTTTTTGCAGGGCTCGTATGATTTGGTTAACGGCAGGCGTGCGGGATTTATCGTATACGGCGTATGCATAAGGAATAGCGGTCCAGCACGAGAAAAGCTCGCGCTGGTCAGCACGGATAATTCCTTTTTGTATTAACGCGTAGCGGATGCGGCGTTGCTGCGTAAGCGAAGGCCGCACGCGTCCCGGCAGTTCCACGTAAAGCGAATAACAACCCTTGGGGGCTAATCCGTCGGCAAATCCGCTTTGCAGACCGACGCGGTAGAACGGGTCTTGCGGGTCCGGGCAGTAAATCCAACTAAACGGTTTTGGGTTGCCTTCAAACGCTATGTGATAGACGCTTACCGGTTGCACAATCATCCGGCTGGCCAGAGCAGTTAATGCGGGGCTGTTTTTTAACAAACGCAAAAACACGGGCAGCGGCAGCGTATTAACCAAAAAATCAAATGAAATTATTTTTCCGTTTGTGCGGACGGTTTTGCGTGTTAAATCTATTTGCGTGACACCGCTGTTTGTTTGCAGGTGCGAAATTTGCCCGGCCAGTGCCTTCACTAGCGCGCCGCAACCGCCCTGTTTGGGATAATAAAAGGAAGCATTGTAGCCGAATTTTTTTGTCGGTTTACGGCGGGCACTTTGGCGGATTTCGGCCAACGTCGGCGTGGGAACAAACGGTCCGCACCACTCACACGTTAATTCGCGCGGTGCGCGGCCCCACAGTTTGGTGTTATAGGGTTGCATAAATGTTTGATAAATGCCTTTGCCAAACGCTTGCAAACACCATTGTTCAAAATTCTTAGGTGGATTTTTACTATTTTGTTTGGCGTGTAGTAAGCCGTCCACACACGTTTGGCGCAGTTGCGGTGGCAGGGCGTAGAGGTTGGCTTGAAAAGGAAACGGCACACGATAGCCGCCGGTGTAAACCCAGGCGTGGCGGGTACGGCGTTGCACCTG
>JAKSPG010000104.1 GCA_024405075.1 Elusimicrobiaceae bacterium
GAGGCCAGTGGTCCCGGCCGTCACTTACAGGCCGTTAAAAAAGCGATTTCCTCACCGCTACTTGAAAATGCGGATATCCGCGGGGATAAAGGGTTTATTGTTCACTTTTCGGCCGAAGAAAATTTGACCTTGTTGGAGCAAGGCGAGGTAATGAATTTAATTCGCCAGTATGCCAGCAACGATTCCATTATCATGTTCGGGCATACGTATGATTCATCGTTGGCAGGTACGTTTAAGGTAACCGTTATCGCTACCGGATTCAGCCCCGAGAAAGCCAACGTCTTTAACGTACGCCGCCCGTTGCCGGCCGAGCCGGTAGCACCCGTTACCAAGCCGTCGGCGGCAGATGTATTTGCTTCATTTGAAAAAGTCCGTTCCCCGCAACCGGAGGACGAGATGATGATCCCGGCGTTTTTGCGTCGCGGGAAAAATCGGTCGTAAACAGGAGAGAAGAATATGCCAGTAGGATTACAAAGTTTGTTAAGAACCGTCATAGACAACAAAGCCAGCGGCTTACATATCCGCGGTAATTCCAATGCGTACGTACGCTTGTATGGCCAAATGAAACCGATTGAAGACAGTTTTATTTCCAACGAAGAAGCCAAAAAAATGGCACTGGCGTGTATGGGTTCGCGCGAGCGGAAAATTTTTGACCAGTACAAATCGGTGGACTTTTCGATGGATGCCAAATCGTACGGGCGTTTCCGTTTTAACATTTTCCGCCAAATGGGCAAAGTATGTATGGCGATTCGTTATATTCCCTCCAAAGTGCCTTCGTTTGAGGAATTACACTTGCCCGGCGATATCTTGCGCCAAATTTCCGAAGACCGCCGCGGTATTATTTTGGTAACCGGTATGACGGGTTCCGGTAAAACTTCCACATTGGCGGCCATGGTGGACTATATTAACCAAACCCGCGCCGGTCATATTTTAACAATTGAAGACCCGGTGGAATTTATCCATACCGAAAACCGCAGCATCATCAGCCAGATGGAACTGGGGGTGGATACTCCTTCGTATACCACCGCGTTGCGCGCGGCCATGCGTCAGGACCCGGATGTCATTTTAATCGGCGAGCTCCGGGACCCGGAAGTGATGAAAGCCGCTATCAGCGCGGCTGAAACGGGACAGTTGGTGTTGGGAACGATGCATACAGTCAACGTAACGCAAACACTGGCCCGATTAGTAGATGCTTTCCCGGTGGACCAACAAGAGCAAGTGCGTATGCAACTGGCGGAACTGGTGCGTGGTATTATTTGTCAGCGCTTGTTGCCGACGATAAAACCCGGTATGCACCCGGCTTTGGAAGTATTGGTTTCTACGCCGCAAGTGCGCAAACTGATTGCCGAAAATAAACCGACCGATTTGTACAAAGCCATGCAGTTGGGTGATTTCTACGGCATGAACACCTTTGACCAGTCTTTGGCGAAATTATACAAGGACGGTATTATTGATTTGGAAACTGCCCAAGGAGCTGCTACCAGCCCGGATGCCATCATGTTGGCTGTGCGCGGTGTAACCGGCAGTATGGAAGCGGTGGAAGAATAATGACGCGTGCTAACGGGATGCTTATCGCTATTGACGGCACCGCCGGGACGGGCAAGTCTACCGTCGGGAAAGCGGTAGCCGCCCGGTTGGGGTACGGGTTTTTAAGCACGGGGGAAATGTACCGTGCGCTTGCCTACAGCGTGTTTGCCAAAAAGATAGACCCGGCCGATCACGATGGTGTGTTGGCCGCTGCGCGGGTGTTGCGTTTTACGTTTGTACGCCAAAGTGATGCAACCCTTAAAATGTTCGTCAACGGCGAATTTTTAGGTCCAAAACTTCACCTGGAAGAAGTAGGTAACGTCGCCAGCCAGGTATCCACTAACCGCGAAGCGCGCCTTGTACTTACCGAAAAGATGCGTGAAGTCGGCCAAGACGGCGGCATTGTGATGGAAGGGCGAGATGTAGGAACGGTTGTTTTTCCGGATGCGGAAGTTAAATTTTATTTGGATGCTTCTGCCCAGGAGCGTGCTAAACGCCGTTTCAAACAATTGCAAGAGGCCGGCGAAAAAGCAGATTACAACGAAATTCTGCGTCTGATTGAAGAGCGCGATTTTCGCGATAAAAACCGGGCCACGGCTCCGCTCAAAGCGGCGGAAGATGCCGTGATTATTGATACGTCAGATTTAAATTTACAACAAGTTATTGACGCTGTTTTGGAGAAACTACCCCATCATGCTTCTTAATTTGATAAAATTAACTGCAAGGATTTATTTCAGAACCTGCTACGATTTTAAAGTAGAAGGGTTGGAAAACATCCCCAAAACAGGTGCCTTGATTATCGCCGGCAATCACTTGTCTAATGCCGACCCGCCCGCTATCGGAGGGTTTGCGGGATTAGTGCGTGATTCACGCTTTGTGGCCAAAAAGGAACTATTTGCTGTTCCGCTTTTGGGTTGGTTTTTCCGCCGTAGCGGATATATCCCGGTGGATCGCAAGCGTACGATTGGCGATTTCGGTGCTTTAAAAGAAGTTGTCAGCGCGTTGGAGCGCGGGGAAAGTGTAGTCATGTTTCCCGAAGGAACCCGTAGCAAAACGGGACAGCCGCAAAAACCCAAAAGCGGCATCGGCTTTTTAGTATACAAGACGGGCGTACCGGTACTGCCGGTAAAAATAGAGGGGACTTTTGGCTGGCCGTGGGTGCGCAAAATCCGGGTGAAATTTGGCACGGTTATGCACTTAAGTAAGAACGACGCGCTGGAGCCCAAAGCGCAGTATAAAGAATTTGCAGTACAAATTATGGACGCAATAAATTCAATTCATATCTAATGGAGGAATACGCAGGCACCCCAACGGGAGGCCTGTAATAAGGACTTATGACAAACGAAGAAATTAAACAAACCGAGGAAACAATTAACGAAACTGAAATGACGATGGACCAGTTAATTGCGCAGCAGGAGTCTTTATCGGAAAAGTTGTACAAGAAGGAAATTGTGGAAGTACCTGTCGTACAAATTAACCAAGATTATATTTTGGTAGACATTGGCGCTAAGAAGGAAGCCGCCATTGCCGTAAGCGAATTTGAAGGCAAGGCCATGCCGTCGGTGGGGGATACACTTTCGGCCGTGCTCGTTAAGCGCGGCGGTGACGAACGCCCGGCTTTGCTCTCTCATAAAAAAGCCCTTGAATTTTTAGGTTGGGACATCTGCAAAAAAGCCTATGAAGCCAAAGAACGTGTCAAAGGCACGATTCTTCAATGCGTCAAAGGCGGTTATATTGTAGAAGTGTTTGGTGTAAACGGATTTATGCCGCTTTCCCTTTCTGAATTGCACACCGCTTATAAGCATTATCTGCCCGCCGGTGCTAAAATCAAAGCACAGATTGTAGAATTTGCCAAAGAAAAACAAAAACTTATTGTTTCGCGCAAACAAGTGTTAGAGGAAGACGAAGCCGTCCGCCGCGAACAAGTTTTAAGCGAAATTAAAGTGGGCGATGTGTTGCGTGTTGTTATTTCCAAAGTGGACGAGAGCAAATTGTTCTTGCGTTTCCACGGTATTGAAGGTGTAGTTACGTTGGAAAATATCGCTTGGAAAGAACCTGAAAAAGCCATCACTAATTTCCGCCGCGGTCAACGCCTTAAAGCTAAATTGCTTCAGTTGGATAAAGAAACCCCGCGTTTGGAATTTGGTTTAAAACAACTGTTCTTAAACCCGGCCGATGCGCTTAAACGCCGCTATCCGTACAAGAGCTCCGTTAAAGCCACGGTGGTCAAAGTGTCTGAAGAAGAAGGCGTGGAGTGCACGATTGGTAAAAACAATACCAAAGCGTATATCAGCCCGTTTGAAATGGGGCGCGATTTTACCGCCAAAGAAGGTGATACCATTACCGCACTGGTGATGGGTGTCAACCCGGAAACATTCGTGGTCAACTTGTCCGTCAAAAAGTACGACCAAGCCCAGAACCGCAAAGTCGTAGAACAGTATTTAAAACAAGCTCCGCGCCCGACGTTGGGGCAGTTGTTGCAGGATTCGTTTTCCACCGAGAATGAAGGGGAAAACAACTAAAGTTAGATTGAATTGAACTTGAAAAAGCCCCGCATTTTGCGGGGCTTTTTAAGAGGTAAAAATCGTTTATTTTATCTTGACATTTTGTTATTTTTACATTATACTTATGGTAGGATGTGGGAGTTTATTTGCCCGGAGGGAAACATGAAGATTACACGAAGTAAAAAGAAAGCTTTTACGTTAACAGAATTGCTGGTAGTAGTGGTGCTGGCGGGTGTGTTGGCGGTGACTGTTTTACCTAAATTTAACAAAATGTTGGAAAGCCGTAAAACCACGGAGGCCGAGGATGTCATGCGGGCTATCCGTACCGAGCAGGAACTGCGTTGCTCATTGGACAAACCGTATGCCAGTTCATTTAGTGCCTTATCGGATTTGGTTGCCTCCAACGATAGCACTCATTACAAATACAGTTTAACCAGCTCCGGCATTTCTGCCATCAATAAAGGCACTCGCGATTATTTCCTTTCTATGCCCTCATACGAGGATGGACGCGTATGTTGCTCGGGCAGTTATTGTAGCAGTTTAAATAAAGATTATCCGCTTTGTGAAGACTTAGTCAGCCGCAGCGACTATAAATCCGGTGCGGCTTGTGCGGTGGAAGAACCGTCTATCCCGGACCCGGACCCCCTCGGTTGTACAGGAGAGAGCCGGCGTGTGTGCGGTTGTCAGGGTAGAGGCGTGCAAGAGCGTGAATGTGACTCTACCACCGGGACGTGGGGGGATTGGTCGTCTTGTTCGATAGATGATTGTCAAGAGTGTACGGGAGATGCAAAACGCTTGTGCGGTTGTAATAATGAGGGTTTCCAACTGCGTGAATGCGATCCCTTGACCGGAACGTGGAGTGCGTGGGGGGCCTGTTCCATAGAAGATTGTGTGAGTTGTACCGGGGAATCCCGGCGTGCGTGCGGTTGTAAGGGAAAGGGTACGCAGAAGCGCGAATGTAACACCGCTACCGGCGAATGGGGCGAGTGGCTTGACTGTCCTGTTGGCGAGTGTCAGGAATGTGAAGGTGAGTCGGAACGTCTCTGCGATTGTCACGGCAACGAAGTGCCCGGCCCGGCTGTTCCTTACAAAGTTGGTACCCAAACGCGCGAATGTGACGAGCTAACCGGCACCTGGGGCGAGTGGAGCGCGTGTAGTGTGTCGCCTTGTTTATCCTGTGAAGGTAGCAATACTCGTCTCTGCGATTGTCACGGCAACGAAGTGCCCGGCCCGGCTGTTCCTTACAAAG
>JAKSPG010000105.1 GCA_024405075.1 Elusimicrobiaceae bacterium
CTCCTTTCTTTCTCGGATGCCATGCTAGTATATCCTATTGGACAGAGGGGGATACGTATGGAAAAGAAAAGGGGGGGGTGAGACGTTTTAGAAGCAGTAAAAGGCGGTGTAAAAGAAAAAATAAAAATGTCATTTCCGGCCCTGCGGACGGCAGCAGCGGGATATAGCGCCCCGTTATATTCCGCATTAAGACATTGCGGAATGACGACCGGGGCGAGCGGATTTACCTTAATTGAACTTTTAGTCGTCGTCCTTATTATCGGTATTTTAGCGGCGGTGGCGTTGCCGCAATACCAAAAAGCGGTGGATAAAGCGCGGTTCAGTGAAATACTACAAATCGCCCGTACGCTTAAACGGGCCGAAGATACCTACTTTCTGGCTAATGACACGTATACACGTAATTTAGATGAACTAGACATAGAATATTCCGCAGCATATGATGAACAAAATAGCAACTATAAAATAGGCGAAAATACCAGATGTTTGGTAAGCGAAGGATTGGAATTCATAACATGTGCATCTCGTAAAATGTCTTATGCTCAGTTGAGCATTGGGCTAAAGTGGAAGATTACTTATTGCTATGGTGATGCGGCGCATCGCCACCTTTGTGAAGCAATGGGTGGAGAAAACGGGGTAGAATATAAGCCGGGAAGTTGGCGCTACACCATGCCGGTGCATTACTAATTTTTCCGTGCAACAAAAATCCCCCTGGTAACGCGTTTACCCGGGGGATTATATTCGGAGTTTTTAATTATTCCGTCAAGAACAATTATTTCGCCTCTTGCGCCGTTTCGGCTGCGGCAGGAGCCGCTTCTTCCGTATTGGCGGTGTTAGTTTTCTTTACTTCTTGCAAGCGGGCGGCTTTACCGGAGAGCTTGGTCAAGTAGTTCAGTTTCGCGCGGCGTACTTTGCCTACTTTTAAGACTTCAATGCTGTCTACCCGCGGCGAGTGCACCGGGAAAATGCGTTCCACGCCTACACCAAACGAAATTTTGCGTACGGTAAACGTTTCGCCAATGCCGCTTCCTTTGCGGGCAATCACTACGCCGTCAAAAGCTTGCAAGCGTTCGGTGTCACCTTCTACTACTTTTACTTTTACACGCACCGTGTCGCCGGCTTTAAAAGACGGCACATTGGTTTTGAGATTGTGTTTAATGTCGTTAATGTTCATAAAACTTACTTCCTCCGAATTGTTTTTTCCTTCGCGGTTTTGGTTTGCTTTTGAGAGGCGGTTGTAAGCAAATCGGGCCGCATTTTTTTTGTTATTTGTAAAGCTTGTTCGTGTTTCCACGTTTCTATTTCTTTGTGGTTTCCGTTTAGTAACACTGCCGGAACCCGTTTGCCACGCCATACTTCCGGGCGGGTGTACTGCGGTGCTTCCAGCAAATTACCTTCAAACGACTCTTTCGTTGTTACGTCCTGCTTTTTAAACGTCCCTTTTTGCAACCGGGTAATAGCATCTATCATTACGCAGGCGGCCATTTCTCCGCCCGTTAGAATAAAGTTGCCCAGCGATACTTCCAGGTCCACCTGCGGATAAATCCGCGCGTCTATTCCTTCGTAATGCCCGCACACAAAAATCAGGTGGCGTTTTTTGGCTAACTTTTTGGCCAATTCTTGGTTAAAAGTTTGCCCGCGCGGACTGGTTAAAATTACGTAAGACGTCTTTTTGCGTAACTTCTTAATTGCCTGATACAGCGGCTCGGCCTTTAAAAGCATCCCGGGCCCGCCGCCGTAGGGGCGGTCGTCAATGGTTTGGTGTTTGTCCGTGGTAAACTTCCGCGGACTTAACGTTCCCACTTTGATTATCCCCGCTTTGCGCGCCCGCCCCACAATGCTGTGGGAAAGGGCTTGCTCTACCATATCTTCAAAAGCGGTGATAACGTCAATTTTCATTTAGTCTTCCAGCTTGAGGGTAACTTTTTTATCCTGTTTGGCTCCGGCGGCACTTAATATCGTGCGTACGGCTTTGATAATACAACCGTCTTTACCAATGACTTTAGCCTTATCGGCTGCGTCCACTTTGGTGGATAAATAAATTTTATCCTGCTCCACTTTTTCTTCCACCACCACATTATCGGCTGCGGAAGAGAGTGATTTTAAAAGCAGCGTTGCGAGTTCTTTCATCCCACGCTCCGCGGCTTATTTGGCACTGGCTTTTTTAATCAAGCTGGCCACCGTTTCGGACGGTTTCGCACCGACTTTCATCCAATATTCCACACGGGGCATATTGAGTTTTACTTGTTCGGCTGCGTTCGGGTTGCAAGGTTGGTATTGCCCTAATACTTCTTTGGCTTCTTTGCCGACCGCGGAAGTTTTTTCAATCGCGACGACTCTATATTGAGGTTGGGCCTTTTTGCCTACCCGTTGTAATCTAATTACTACTGCCATGTATGACTCTCCTTATGTTGCTTTTACTTGCGTAAAAGACGGATATTAAATGTCCGGGGCCGCCTGTCTGATTTGATTGAGGGCTCGTACAGGGTCCGCGGCTCTAAAAATTGCATGTCCGGCCACCAACGCATCCGCGCCGGCTTTGATAACCGTACCGGCTGTTTGGGCGTTGATACCGCCATCTACTTCCAGCCAAATCTTGCGGCCGGAGGCGTTTATTAAGGTGCGTACCTGTTCAATCAGACGGGGGGAACTGGGCAAGAAAGACTGCCCGCCAAACCCCGGGTACACACACATCACTAATATCAAATCCACGTCGTTTATCACCGAAGACAAGCGTTGCGGGTCCGTATCCGGCTTAATGGAAACGCCAGCCTGAATGCCCAGGCGGTGGATTTCCTTTACGGCGCCGACTACGTCATCTGCAGATTCCAAATGTACCGTTAGCAAATCCGCGCCGGCTTTGGTAAACGGCTCCAAAAAACGGGTTGGTTTTTCCACCATGAGGTGTACGTCTAACGGTAACGTGGTTTGACCTTTCAAAGAACTGACTAACGCCGGACCGAAACTCAAGTTAGGCACAAAGTGTCCGTCCATAATGTCCACATGTAGCCAATCGGCTCCGGCCTGTTCTACGCACCGCACGTCCTTTTCCAGCCGAAACAAATCGGCCGATAAGATAGAGGGTGCAACAGATATTCTACCATTTACTGCGGGCATTTTGGAAGTCATTTTTATAAAATCTCCCGTTCGCGCACTAATACTCCGTCGGTAAAGATGCGCAAAGTCGCTTGGCCTGCGTAGGGGACTTCCAGGTCTACTTTGGAGCCGGGCTGTTTGGTTTCGTTTAAAATCTCGTTTTCGCCGGTTTCATCTTCTAACACTACGCGCACATGGCTGGTGTTTTTCCCTTGCGGTACTTCGTAATGCAAATGATATGTTTTTTCATCTTCCGAAATGGGACGCCGGCTGACGGTCAGCTCCAAGCTTACGCCGGGAGCGATTTGGCTGTCTGCCGCCGGGCGTTGGGAAGCAATTGTGCCGTTTCTGAAAGGAGAGTTCGGATCCTCTTTGATAATTAAATCAACGTTTTGTGCGCTGGCCCACAAGGTGGCTTCGGCCAATTTTTTGCTTTTAAAGTTAGGAACCAACACCACGCTGGCGGGAGGTTGCCCATCGGAAATCGTCAGCGACACTTTATCGCCTTTTTGTACCATGCTGTCGGCGTTGGGAGTTTGCGCTACAATCAAGCCTTTATCGTACGTAAGCGAGTAGGCATTTTCCACTTTTTCCACTACTAGCCCGGCTTGGCGCACCGCCAACTGGGCACTACGTAAATCGGTGCCGACAATATTGGGCACGAAAACCATTTCGTCACCTTCGCTAATCCACACGCGGATGACGCGTCCCTCGCGCACAGTGGACCCGGCCGACGGGATTTGACGTAAAACAGAACCGGGCGGCACGTTTTGGGCAAATTCTACGCCGGCTTGTTTAAGAGCTAAATTTTGTGCAGCCAGCAAACTAATGGCCTGTGAAACGGGTTTTTTGGTTAAATCGGGCACGGATACTTCTTTGCGCGAGTGCACCAAGGCCCCAGCCACCCAATCGATGGATACTAATATCAGCGCAGCAAAAAACGCTAACACCAGCAGCACAACTACCCATTTTTTTACACGGGATTTGTGCGGTTTATTAAAAAAATCTTCAAAATTTTGCTCGTTATCTTGCGGCATATTATTTTTCTTCCGTAAAAACGGTTTCACCCGGTTTTATATTGCGGCCGTTGGCAAACGCTTCGCCGGGCATCGGTTTTTTGCCGGCGGGCTGTACTTCGGTAAGCCACAGCGCGTCCTCTTTACATTTTACTAAAATTCCGCGTCCGCGCTCAACAGCCAACACGGAGCCTGGGGTGTGCGTGGTATCGGCGGGGACGATTTGGGTTTGCAACACTTGTAGCCACTCAACTTGTCCGTTGTGCATAAACGGCACTTTAGGTTTAGGTCCGCAGGCCAGTCCGCGCACGCGGTTGTGTAATTCTTCTGCCGTCAGCCGAACGGGAGATAAAAGTGCATCTTCTTTTTGTAACATAGGGGCTAATGTGGGCGTGCCTTGTTGCGGGGTACGCAATATGCGGCCGTCTTCCAAGGAAGAAATTGTTTCGGTCAACGCATCTAACCCCAGCGCGGTTAATTTTTCAAACAATGTTTTGGCATTATCTTGCGGGGCAATAATCAGTTCCTTTTGCAAAAACAGCGGGCCGTCGTCCATTCCTTCGTTGATCCAAAAGGTAGAAACGCCTGTTTGGGTATAACCGTGAATTAATGCTTGCTGTACGGGAGCTGCTCCGCGCAGTTTTGGCAAGAGCGAAAAATGTACGTTGAGTAACCCGAGTTTGGGTAGCGCGATAAAGTTAGGGCGGAAAATTTTTCCGTAGGCCACCACAATGCCCACATCAAAGGGAATTTTTGAGATTTCATCAAAACTGTCTTTTAATTTTTCAGGAGAGAGAACCGGCAGCCCTAATTCCAACGCACGTTTTTTGACGGGACAAGCAGAGATTTCCATGCCGCGCCCGCGCGGTTTGTCGGCTTGCGTGACAACCAATTGTACATGCGTAAGCTGGTGAGTGAGCTCCAAAAACGGTACGGCAATATCCGGCGTACCGAAAAAAACAGTGTTAAGTTTAACCATAACACTATTTTAGCAAAATAAGGGCGAGGATTTGAGGAGCTGTTCTTTTGTTGGTAAAAGAATTATAGAATTTTGGCTTTATATCTATTTCTGAGTGGTTTTTTCTTTTGTGATTTTGTTTTAATTCCATTTTTGATTGAAAAAAAAATTTATTATATTTCTTTTTTATTAATAAAAACC
>JAKSPG010000106.1 GCA_024405075.1 Elusimicrobiaceae bacterium
CGGAACAAAAGTGGGGCGAGGAACTTTGGCTAACCGGGCAGCCACATAAGTAGAGGGGGCTCTGCCAAGCAGCCGTTCAATCGTTTTAATGGTATTACTGGTTATTTCTACGGCAGTTGAAGATCGAACTGCCACACGTGTCGCTGTGACGAGTTCACGTCCTCCGCCTGCCCACGCCGGGGACAAGCTGGTAAAGATTAGAGTGTAGCTAAGTAGTAATGCTAGTAGTTTTTTCATAAACCCCTCCCAAGGGTGCATAAAAACAGTTGTTTCTATGATAATTCTAACACACAAATCACAAAATGGCAATGGGACAAAAGGCCCATTTTCCGTCTAGGACTTTTGGTCCCTCCCGCTGGGGCCGGTAGGGGCAGTTGGTTTGTAAAGCTCCTCTAAAAAAAATAAAATGATATGTATGGTACACATAAAAATACCGCGTGTAAGCAAAAGATGGATGATCTTTTCTGTTACGGCTAACGGGACATTTATGTCCACTTTATCGGCCGGGATTGTAGCCATTGCATTGCCCACCATGTCCAGCCAGTTTAATGTACCATTAGCCAATATCCAGTTAATCGTAAGTTTATACTTATTGGTACTCACCTCGTTACTACCCGTGTTTGGAAAACTCAGCGATATGTACAGCCGCAAATGGATGTACCTGGGGGGATTTATTACCTTCGGCGTGGGCGCGTTGGGGGCGGCGTTATCCAACTCGCTGACAACCATGCTCTTGACGCGGGCCGTACAAGGTATCGGCTCATCGGCCATGATGGCCACTTCACAAGCCTTAATTGCACAAGTATTTCACGGTTCTTCACGCGGCAAAGCGTTTGGGGCTATCGGCGCGGTAGTGGCGTGCGGATCACTCGCCGGCCCGGCTATCGGCGGAGCACTGATTCAAGCATGGGGGTGGCGATCTATTTTCTGGCTGACAATTCCCATTTGCATACTGGGTGTGTGGCGGGGGATTTATCTAATTCCGCGTTTTAAGGGAACTCCCCGACTTAAAATGGATTACCCCGGGGCCATATTTTTCACGCTGATGAGTTTTTGTTTTTTGTACGCTCTCAATACCGCTACAGCTCGGGGGTGGACCTCTGTGCCTATCTTATCGCTCTTTATCCTTTCGCTTTTCCTATTTATAGGATTTATTTGGCGCGAAAAAACATCCTCTCATCCGTTTGTGGGATTATCCATTTTTAAAATTCCCACTATCTCTTACGGGTACGTAATTGCCGTATTGGGATTTACCTCGTTATTTACCAACTCCGTGTTACTACCGTTTTATTTAACCGACATTATGCACCTGGACCCATTTTCTATCGGCATGCTTATGTTACCTTTCCCGCTAACGTTGGCCTTAGCTTCGGCCTGGTCCGGCGCGTTGTGTACACGGTGGCCCGCCCGTGTGATTACTACCGTCGGCTTTTCCTTCCTGATTATATCTACCCTGTTATTTGCCTGCATCGGCCCCTGGGCGGGAGCAGGGTACATTGTGTTGGCCCAATTAATTATGGGGCTGGGAAGCGGACTCTTTCAAGTACCTAATAATACAACCGTTATTAGCGCAGCTCCCAAAGACAAACTAGGCGTTGTAGCCAGTATCAACGCGTTAGCACGCAATGTGGGAACTATCGGCGGGATTGCGCTTTCCGTAGCGGTGTGTGTAGCGGTGCAACATTACACGCAAACGTGCGGATACGAACCGCAACATGCTTTTATTGCCGGCTACCGGGCCGCCATGCTACTGGGGACGGCGTTTGCGGTAGGGGGCGGAATTTTGTCATTGAGCCGCAAATAAATCTACTCTTTCTTTAAAGTTGTTCTTACCTATAAAAATAGGTACAATACAAAAAAAAGGTTTTATCGGTTGGGAGGTTAGTATGAAAGGAATTATTTTAGCAGGCGGGGCGGGAACTCGTTTATATCCGGCCTCCAGCCCCATTTCCAAAATTTTACTTCCTGTGTATGATAAACCCATGATTTATTACCCGCTCGCCGTACTCATGAGGGCCGGCATACGAGATATTTTAATCATTACCAACCCGGAAGATGACGCCAACTTTCAAAAATTGCTGGAAGACGGCCGACGCTGGGGATTACATATTACTTATAAAATACAACACGTAAAGCGCGGAATTGCGGACGCATTTTTATTAGGGGAATCCTTTATCGGCACGGATCCTTGCGCGCTGATTTTGGGCGACAACTTATTTTACGGTAACGGCTTTGAGCGATTACTCAAAGCCGCGTGCTTGCGTAAAGTAGGTGCTACCGTTTTTGCCTACGAAGTGGCAGATCCCCAACGCTTTGGCGTGGTGGAATTTGACGAAAACCGACGTGCGTTATCGCTAGAAGAAAAGCCACCACACCCCAAAAGCCGTTTTGCCGTAACCGGGTTGTATTTCTACGATAACAAAGTAATTCAATATGCTAAAGAATTACAGCCCTCTGCCCGTGGCGAGTTAGAAATTACCGATATCAATAAACGGTATTTAGCCGACGGAGATTTACATGTTACTACGCTAGAGCGCGGATTTGCGTGGTTAGATACCGGCACGCATGAAAGTGTATTGCAAGCGGCTAATTTTGTACATAGTATGCAAGTAAATCAAGGGATAGAAATTGCGTGTTTAGAAGAAATTGCGCTCAAAAACGGCTTTATTATGCCACTAGAGTTAAAAGTGCAGTTGCTCAACCAACCCGACAACATTTATTATAATTTCGTCCGCCGGCTTGTAAAAGAAAAATAAAACTCCATGTTAGATATTATCTAAAATAATAATAATGGTAGGGACCGGTAGCCGTATTGTTGGTAAGTTTTGCACACAATTTATTAGCTATGGGGTTATCCTCGTAAGGAGCAGGAATACACGCTCTTCCTTGCGTTTGGCCTTGTTTTGAAAATCCTTCGTACCAATATATAACCCCTCGTTGTTTGTCTAACATCACCTTACACCCTCCGCAATCTGCTGTGTGGTTTGTAGTATCCCTACACGAAAAATAGCAATACCCCCAATCATAATAATAATGGTAATCCCCAGACTTAGATTTAGGAGTAGGTAAATCAATATCCAAATTACTAAACTCATCCGTATAAGAACCATTAGCCATAAAATAACGTTGCTCTGCCGAAACTATATTATTTACCAAACTCATCACGGTTGACATTTTGGAATTGGCTACCGCCATTTTATATTGCGGTACGGCCACCGCCGCTAAAATACCAATAATTAAAACGACCACCAACAACTCAATTAACGTAAATGCTTTTACGTCCAACCGGCCCAGTAAACAGTTTTTCTTGTCCATACGTATCCCCTTATGTAAAGTAGGTTATAATCGCATGGTATCAAAAAAAAACGATGTCAAGCAAAATTTTTCTCCGGCGAAAAAAAAGAAACCTAAAACATTTCGTTTTAGGTTTCGCGCGTAAAACGCAAGATAACATCAGTCGTTATCCATTAATAATTTTCAGGGTGAATCATAAAGTAGGCTTGCGGATGTTTGCAAACCGGACAGAGTTCAGGGGCTTTTTCGCCAATAACCACATGTCCGCAGTTGGAACATTCCCACATTACGATACCTGCTTTTTTGAATACTTCGTTGGTTTCTACGTTCTTTAAGAGTTTGCGGTAGCGTTCTTCATGCATCTTTTCAATCTTGGCAACCGATTCAAACAAGAAAGCCAAATCGCAAAAGCCTTCTTCTTTGGCCTCTTTGGCAAAAGTGGCATACATATCGGTCCACTCATAATTTTCGCCGTTGGCGGCATCTAACAAGTTGGCAGCCGTCGCAGGGATTTCGTTACCGTGCAAGGCTTTGAACCACAGTTTAGCGTGTTCTTTTTCGTTGTTGGCGGTTTCTTCAAAAATTTTGGCAATTTGAACAAACCCCTCTTTTTTCGCTTTGGAAGCGTAGTACGTATATTTGTTGCGTGCCTGAGATTCACCGGCGAAAGCGGTCATCAGGTTTTTTTCTGTCTTTGAGCCTTTCAGTTCCATAATGGTATGTCTCCTTTATTATTTCAACACAGGTGCGTGTTGCCGGCACCGTTTGCAAATTCCTTTAAATTGCACATTTATGTGCGTAACGTCCCCACAATCGCACGCGGCTGTTTTCCACTCGCTAAGCACCGGAGCCGAAAACACATCGTATACTTCTCCGCACGTATTACAAATAAAATGCGCGTGCGGCCGAGTATCCGCATCAAACCGTTCTTTACCGCTCGTTCCCACCCGCAAGAGTAAATTCATTTTTTCCAATGAATCCAACGCACGATACACAGTATCTAACGACAAATTGGACATCTTGTGGCGCACGGCGGCAAAAACAGCTTGTGCACTGGGATGCTGGCGAGAAGAAGCCACCGCTTTAAAAATCTCACGGCGTTGCTCGGTTACGCGCAAACCACGCTCGCGGCAGGCATTTTCAAAAGCGAGCAATCGGGTTTGTATTTCCTCGTTCGTTAGTATCGTAAACGACATAGCGGCTTATCCGTAATTTTTCTTAATAAAGTATAGCATATTTCCGGCATTTCAACGCCTTGGCATGAAAAATATTTTTTTGCTATGCTATAGCTATGCCCGAAGATCCCAACCTTATTTTCCACACGGCTATTATCGGCGCGGGAGCCAGCGGCCTTTTTTGCGCAGGCAGTTTTGATGCGCCCAAAATCGTCCTGGACGCCAACGAAACGGCCGCGCGCAAAGTAGCTGTTTCCGGTGGAGGGAAATGCAATTTTTCTAATCGTTTTTTAACAGCTGCTCAATATGAAAGTCAGCACCCGCACTTTTGCAAAAGCGCGTTGGCGGCCTTCAAACCCACCGATTTTAGCACCCTGCTAGATGAGCAACATATCCCCTGGGAAGAACGCTCCGATGGTCGGCTGTTTGCCAAACGGGCGGATGATATCGTACGTTTTTTAGTGCGCCGCGCCAAACAACACCATACCACTTTATCGTTGGGAAACCGTGTGCTAAACGTACAGAAAAAAGAAGATACTTTTTTGTTGGCAACTTCAGCCGGAAATATCCGGGCCAAACACGTAGTGCTGGCGTGCGGAGGCCTGTCATTTCCTGCGTTAGGCGCATCCTCTTTTGGTTTTCAATTAGCCCGACAGTGGGGGCTAAAAATTGTACCGCCTCGCCCGGTATTATGTGGGTTACGTTTCCCAAAATCGTTGCGTGGCTCATTTTGCGCACTGTGCGGCAACAGTTTGCCTGTTACGATTCGGCAAGGAAAACACTCATTTCAAG
>JAKSPG010000107.1 GCA_024405075.1 Elusimicrobiaceae bacterium
CCAGACATCGCATTTTTCATAACAACCCTCTATTTTTGGTAAATTTTTCCTACACTCAAAATTTACCAAAAAAAAAAACAATCTCAAGTTTTATTTTTTCTCCCGCTTGTCATCCCGCAGTGTTTCTGTGCGGGATATAGCGGGAGAAAAAATAGATACCGGAAAGGCCCCTTGCCGGGGGCAGGCAAATAAAGAACGAACTTTCACTCACTTGTAGCCACACTTTTTTTGTGATGTTCCCTTTAATAACTATTTGTCCGCTGGGCCACCCCCCCAAAAAAAATATCCCCCGCAAACGCGGGGGAGAACAAATAACGTCTCATTTTCTATTTATTTCTTGCCGAGCTTATCCTTTACTTTATCTTCCACATTGGCTTCTTTTTTCAATACCGATTCCAGCGAAATTTCTTCCGCTTTAGGAGGCTTAAACGAAGCCGCGGCTGCATCTTTTTCCGCCTCGTTTACTTTATTACCTAAACCGTTATCGCCCTTGCCTAGTTGTGCCGCTTTAAAATCTTTTGCTTGCAGCGGTTTATAAGAATCTTTCATGGAACCGGCGGGTGCCGCCTCTTTGGCTGCCGTTTTTCCACCGGGAGGGTTAGCCGCCGGCAATTGGGCAGAAGAATGAAATCCCGTTAGTTCCCCAACCGCCGCTCGCGGCGCAGGTGTCCGCGGATGAGCCACCACCACCGTTGTAGTCGGGCGGATAACTTCTACTGTCGTCGTTGGGTGTGATGCCGTCGCTGTAGTGACCGGGCGCGATACGGCTACTGTTGTGGTCGGATGCGTAGATCCCGCCGTAGTAACCGGGCGTGTTACAACCGTTGTGGTGGACGGACGCACCACCTGTACTTGCGTAACAGGTGCCGCCAACGCAACTGCCGCCAGACCGCACAAACTTGCCAATATGCCCCCTATTTCACGTAGCCAATTGTTCATACTGTTTTCCCTCAGCTATTTACTACCTGCAGGCGGTTGCCCCGCCGCTTTAAGCAAAGAAGAAAGATCCGGCATGCCCGCAGGCATAGCTCCCGCACCACCGGCTGCACCGCCAGCGGCCCCTCCGGCGGCACCGCCACCCAAGGAAGACATCATGCCTTGTAAACCTTGCAACTGTTGCATCATGGCAGCCGGGTCCATATTAGCAGTAGCATCCGTCGGCACGGTGGGCTGTTCTGGCTTGGGTTTCTGGGGTGCGGCCTTAGGAACGGCGGCCGAGCCGGAGGCAGATGACGCAGCCGCTTTAGGCGCAGTAGATGCCTTGCCATTACTCGCTTTTGCCGCCGGGACTTCCGGTTTAGCAAACTCTTGCGTGGCGAGCTGTTGGGCCTTGTCTATTTCCACCGGCTGGGTTTGCACGGGGTTGGTTTTAACCCCTTGCCGCCACCCATTACCCGGGCGCGAGCCGTAACTGGAAAAACTGCGCGTTTGCACGCCTTGTTGGCCGGGTGCCGCGGACGCGGATTTTTCATCCGATGCCGCCGCCTGACCCGAAGAAAAATTCGGGTGCGAGACGCTTCCCACCTGGTACGCCAAGGCAGGAACGCCGACCGCCATAATTAAAAACAAAATCGTTTTTTTCATAATTCCTCCGTATTTTATAGTATAGGTTTAACTCCTAAATTGTCAAGCTGTTTTTAACGCACGGTAAACGTCAAATCCGCCGGGATATCCAAAATCTCCGGGTGGTGCGAACGCATACTAAACGTGCGGTCTTTGTACGAACGGAGTTTAGCTACGTCCTCATCACTTAAACTGACTTGTATAAGTCCGTCCTCAAGCCACCCTCCTCTAAACCGAACTTCTTCCAATACGGGTTGGTCTTGGTGTAAAATATCCACGTTCCACGTGCTCTTGTACCCAATCCAATAAGGAACGTCTTTTTTATCTACTTGTAATACTAAATCCGTTTCTCCCAAATATTCACGCTCACTTTTCACAGGCGCTTCTTTCCCCCAATATAAGCCCGTTACCCGAAACGGCAGTAAAGACGGCCTGTCCGACGTATCCGTCGGCGTAATGGGATGCAACGGCCCGCCGTTTAAGTGTTTTTTTAGAAACTCAATTTGGTCACTCCACACCGCTTCATGGCCCAGATTGGGATATGTGTGCAGTTGCACATTCGGCGCACAAGAAGATAAAATTTCCTGCGCTTTGCGCCATTTGCTTTGCAAATTTCCCTCGCCATACAGTTTATTAAAAACCGCGCGTTCCTCTTCGCCGTAAACATGGTTGTACGGCAACGGGTCGTTATAATCATCTCCCCCGCTGACTACAAACAGGGGAATTTTCCGCCAAGCACGCTTATTAAAAGGCCGGCCGGCATATACCGGCACATCCTGTACACCGACAGGATAAATAAGTGCTACACCGTTATAAACAGTTAGCGGTAACATAGGGTTTTGATGTCCGCCAACGACCCCGGCCAGCACATGCTCGGGTTGCAGCATCGCAAAATGCCACGCAAATACACCCGGAGTGGAAAAACCCGCCACTAAAAATTTCTTTTTTGTACGAATACCACGTTTTTGAAGCACTTGACGCGCATCGTTAAGCATGGCCAGGACTTGTCTATCCAAATGTGCAAAAGGCCCGTCCTGCAATTTAAATACCGCCCGGTTTAACTGACGGGTATGAAAAGGTTCTTTATCTTGCAACAAAAGCGGTACCAACATCGGCACGCCCACGCCGTCGGCAATACCGTACTGGCTGTAATTTCGGCGTAAATCCCGGCGGACTTGATTTTCCAATTCTTCTACCGATTCTTCTACATCTTCATTATTCATAGTAAGTAAAATCGGTAATTTTTTGGATGTGTCCATATGCTCAGGCAAATATAAAGCGTATCCCCACTCAAAACCTTTTTCGGGCCTGGCGGGGAATGTCAAAATTTCGCCGGTAGATTCCGCATGGGCAGCGCACACGAACCCCGCTAAACACATTAAACTTACGAGTATATTTTTCATATCTGTAGTATATAATTTTTTGCTACACTATACCTAATGACCACTACCCCGTATGATGTGCTAATTATTGGCGCCGGAGCCAGCGGACTGCTTTGCGCACGCGAGTGTGCGCGCGGCGGGCTTCGCACGTTGGTACTGGAAAAAGAACAAATGCCGGGGCGTAAAATTCTCGTCAGCGGCAACGGACGTTGCAACCTTACCAACACCCGCGTAGCTCCCTCTTTCTACCACGGCGACGCGCGATTGCTTTCGTCCGTACTGGAACAATTTCCTTATACCGCCTGTCGCGCTTACTTTGAAGAATTAGGCATCCTGTTACACGAAGAAGAACACGGCCGCATTTTCCCGCAGACAGGCAAAGCCACCGCCGTGTTGGAACCGTTAAAATTGGCCACCTTGGAAAGTGGCGCGGAGCTAAAAATCGCGCAACAGGTGCAGCCCCTCAAACGTGCCGATTTCTTTACCGCCACCACACAAACCGGAGAAACTTTCCGCGCACGCCACGTGGTACTGGCCTGTGGCTCGTGCGCCTATCCGCAAGCCGGCGGCACAACGAGTGGTTACGAGCTGGCGCGCAGTTTAGGCCACCACATTACAAAGCCGCTAGCGGCCTTGAGCGGGCTTTGCTTAAAAGAAAACCTCTCGCGTTTGGCCGGCGTGCGCGCACAAGTACGCCTAACAGCGCCCAACGTACAAACAGAAGGTGAGATTATTTTTACCGCCTACGGCATCAACGGCCCGGCCGCTCTAAACGCAAGCGCGGTCCTTTCGCGCCTGTTGCAAATGGCCCCCGTTAATATAACGCTTGATTTTCTACCGCACGTAGCAAATGCCGAAGCGTTTTTGACCAAACGTCTGCAACAATTCCCCGACCGCAAGCCCAAAGATTTCTTTGCCGGCGTATTGCATGAATCTATTACTAATTTGCTGATTGATTTTAAGGGACTGCGCAAAAACAAACCCATGCGCGAGCAATTTCCTTCTGCCGTCAAACAGGCCTTTCACACCGTACTAGGTTGGCCCGTTACGGTTACTGCCTTGCGCCCGTGGAATGAAGCCATGGTAGCCACAGGGGGTGTAAATTTGCAAGAAATAAACTATAATACATGTGAGTCCCTGCTGTGCCCCGGCTTATACGTAACGGGCGAACTCTTGGACGTAGACGGACAAAGCGGCGGATTTAATTTACATTTTGCTTGGGCCAGCGGTTTTACGACGGCCAAACAGTTAATGCGGGAGAGGTAAAAACGGCCATGACAGAAATTAGTCGCAAAACAACCAATTTAGGCGAGGACAAGAACGGCGGGTTTGTACGCACGTATTACGTAGACGGAAAAGAAGTTTACCGGGAAACGTTGGACAAGAATTTGGATATCAAATCGCACAAAGGCAAATTGCCGGACGGAACAGTAAAAGAATTTTTTGAAAACGGTAAACCGTACTTTGAATGCGAAGTTACAAACGGGCAGCGCAACGGAAACTGTAAAATTTATTTCGAAAACGGACAAGTTAATATTGAAAAATACTACGAAAACGGTTTCTTGCAAGGCAAGGCCCGTGTGTTTCACCCCACGGGGCGGCTGTACAAGGAATTTTCGTACGTGGACGACGTGCAAGACGGCCGGCAGGTCAAATATTACCCGGACGGGAAAGTGTTGGAAATGTCCGAATTCCACAAAGGATTCTTAAACGGCGTATGCAAAGTCTACACACCCGACGGAGATTTGCGCTCCGAGTGCACGTATAAAAACGACAAATTAGTGGGCGACAAGATTATTTACCACCCTAACGGTACAATCGCCTTGATCTCCCCGCACAAAGACGGTAAACCCAACGGCGTAACCAAAAAATTCAGCGAAGCCGGGGAACTGATTGAAGAATGGTTTTTTGAGGAAGGTGTTTTGACGCTCAAAAAAACGCGCTAAAAAAACCGTCCAAAACGGTTTTGGACGCGCCTGTAGTAGAAGTAAAAAAATTTTTTGTTGTAAAAAAAGGACGTGAAAAAAAACTTCCCCGCGCAAGGAGAAAAAATAAAAAATTTAATCTGTTTTTGGGACCGTTTCAACAAAACGGAGAGCTGAAGAGAAAAAAAAAAACTCAAGGGCACTATGAAGTCCAAAAACAGTCGTTTGAAGGCACTATACCGCCGAGCTGATCCCTTGGCGGTGTGGTGCCGAGTGTTCGCCGTTCGCAAGAGCGGCAAACCACGGCTGTTATGTTTTGGGTTACTTCATAGGCTCAAA
>JAKSPG010000108.1 GCA_024405075.1 Elusimicrobiaceae bacterium
CATGTCGTCCTCGTTAGTTGTATCGGTGGATTCGGTGGAATTTTCCGGGTCTAAATCAATGGTACCTGGGACTTCAAAAAGAGCATTGGGATCGTCCGATTCCGCGGTCGGATTTGATTGCATATCGGGTTCAATGGTATCGGGTATTGAAGTTTCCGGCAACAGCGCTGCATCGGCGGGAGTTTCAACAGGTTTACTCAATTGGCTCATCTGGCTGGCCAGGGCTGCCACCCGGTCACTTTCCTCTTGAGCGGCTTTTTGTTGAGCCGCAATGGATTCCTCCAGCTTTGTTTGCATGCCGTCTACTTTAGACTGCACTCCGTCCATTTTAGTTTGTAAATCGGTCAGTTGGTTGGTTAGGTTATCCAGCCGGGCCAACAGGACAGAGGCCCACTCGTTATTAGCGGCTGGTGTAGTTTCTTGCTGCGTTACCGGGGCCTCTTGTTGAGGAGCCACTTGGTCAAATTCGAATACACTGGATGCTTTCACCCACTCCTGGTTGCCACTGTTAGCAGCATCTTCAGAGCAGATTAATGTATCTGGGGTAAAGCCTGGCAGCGTTACCAATTTGTCGTCTGTGAAGGGACCTTCTACTTTGTCGTTGATATAAACCCAATATCTCATTGTTTATCACCCTTGAAAATTAATATAAAGCGGTACGATAACAGCATAGCAAATTATCACGTGTTTTAACAGCCCTATTTTTACTTTTTTAGGGCAAGGCGGATTTTTGTGTCCGTTCATACATCTTGAGCAGGTTGTCCAAATCCTCTTTGTTTGTATTGTGGGTTTGCAAGTTAGACAGCATGTCCGCTATCAACCCTGTAGAGGATCCTTTTTCCAACATACTCAATACAAACTTGGAAATTTGACGGTTGTAAGTACCATTTAATTCCCCCAATAATACCCGCAAGGCGAACTCGTGGTGCTTGCGGTTGGCTTTCCAAAAAGTGTACGGAGCGAGGGTTTGCTCAAAAAATTGAATAATTTCATCGGCTGATTGGGTGCCCAAGTAACTTTTCATTAGGTCGGGTGCTAATCCTTTGGTTACGGTTTGCGCTTTCAAATCGCGCAAGTATTGGGCTTGGTTATAGGCTTCTTGTGGGGTCAACGTGCCTAATAAAATTTTGCAAGCCAATTCTTTGTTTTCATTTTTGTCTTCATAAAAAGGCAATGTGTCTAAGGTGTCTTGCAGGGCTTGTTGTAATTGCGGCAGGGTTTTTTGTCCGGCAAAATGCTCGGCCAAGTCTGCTTCGTAGCCGGTGTATAATTCGTGCTGCGATAATTGACGGCGCAACATCTCTTTTGTTTGCCGTTGGGAAGCCAGTTGGCAGGCCGCTTGTAAACTTTCCGGAGTTCCTTCTAATAACACCCGTACGGCTAGCCCTAGATTTTCAGCCGGAACGCGCGCGTAGGGCAGGCGCCCCAGCACGGCCTTAAAGGCAGTAACAATATCGTTAGGCGTTTTTGTTTTTAAATAACGGCATGCCAAGATGATAAGGTCCTCCTCTAAAATTTGGCCATTTACCAAATTGGATACCAGGGCCACGTCCTGTGCATTTTGAGCGGTTAGTTTTCCCAGCATGACTTGGGCGGCTAACGAAACACACAGGGGTACATGCGCGTTATAGGGTTGCAATTGGTTGAGCAGCTGTTCCATCTCTTGTTTAAAGCAGATGCTACCCGGTTGCGTATAGACGCAAAGTAATTCTTGCGTGATTTGAAAAGACAAGTGGTATGTATCAGCCAGTGTTAAAATATCCTGTTCATTTTGGCTGGTGAAGGGTTGTTGTTGTGCGAGCCATTGGTCGGCTTGCGTGAGTAAGCGACGCAAGGCGTGAGAGGCCTTTTGTTCGTCTGATAAAGGGCCTTGGGTTTGTAAATCTTTTAAAGCAGTGGCAAATTCCTGGTCAAAATATTTGCGTGATGAAAAAGAAGCATATACTTGCAATAATTTCTGGCGGTCCGACTCCGGCAATTGCAGTGTAGCGGCCAGTTCATCAATGGAAGTAGCGTTATTATAGATACGTAGTTGGCGCAGGGCGGCGTGCGGGGTAATTTGGTCCACTAAAATTTTGGCTACTAAATTATCCGTATGTATGGAGTCTGAATTAAGCTGGGCGGCCGTGTTGGCGATATCTTGCTGTAATTGGGCGATTGTTTTTTTATGTTCCAGCGTGCGGACCAGTTGCTGTGCATATTCCTCACTAATATGGGGAAGCATCTGATAAACAACGGTAAGCATATTGTTGCGTTCATCGGATTTTTCGGTCATACGATTTCCCTCTTTTTTAACACCAGTGTATCCAGGAAGAAATTTGTTTTTCAAATGAAGCCTTCACATCTTCATTTTGAATAAATACTAAATTGGCGCGTACATTTTCTATCGCACAGCGTATGGCGGTCTGCAATAAATATTTGCCACAGTGGATATCGGACACGATGATATCGGCGATATCGTCTTTAATAGTTTCCAGTTCTTTAAGTACCTGCAAGGAGGTGGCTGCTGTATCGGCCGGAACACGCGCAGCAAACACCAGGGCCTGTTCCAACGCGGCGGGCCGTGCCGGGTCCTCTTTAGGTAATTTGCGAGCGGTTAAATAAGCGGCATAGGCCTGGCCGTCTTTTTGGACAAACGAAGCCAGTTCCGTTTTTAACGCGTGTAACCGTTTCAGTGATTTTTCCAACTTTGTTTTAACAGACTCTTGCGTGGTTTTACGTTTCAGCGTGGTAGATACGGCCATCATTACTAATGCACAGCCCATCGCTCCCGCGTGTGCGGCCGCGGCCCCCCCACCCGGGGTTGGCTCCGGCGAGGCAAGTGCGGTGGTAAATCGTTCGGCAGCGGTAAACCATTCCATAGAAATATCCTCACATAATGGTGCCGGATTCCAAATCTTCGTATTTTTTGATACGGAGCATTTTGAGCCGGTCCTCGTCAATGCCGGTGCGGCTGAAGAACACGTGTTCAATGGCCGTGGCGGGCATAATATAGCGGCCGCGTTTGACGCCTTTGGGATCCGTCTTAAGGCCGAGCCATACGCAAAAAAGGGAAAAGTCTTTTACAAAATCTTTTGCTTCCAGTTCGGCTGCGGCACGTTGGATTTTTTGTGCTTCGCCAAACCCCGTTGTCAGTACCGCACTGTGAAAGCCGCAATTTTTGGCGGCTACAATGTCGCGGTGTGTGTCGCCGATAACAAAGACGTTTTCGGGCAAGAGTTTCGTTTTAAATTTCTTTTCTGCCCGCTTGACGGCGGCTTTTAACATGTCCTCACGGGAGTGGCCGTCTTCCCCATATCCGCCGACGGAAAAAAACGTTTCTAACCCGCTGGGTTCCAGTTTGATTTTAGCCCCTTGTTCCAAATTTCCGGTACCTAATCCTACGATAAAATCTTTGTTTTTATGAAGTGTTTCTAAAAATTTTTTAATGCCGCGTGCCAAATTGTATTTTTTGTTTCGTAGCGAAACGCGCACTTCCTGCGGTAAGAGTTCTAAGTACTTAGCTTTCATTTTTTTTAATTCGGCCGCGGTCGGCTTTTTGCCTTTTTTGATTAAACCGTACACGATGGAAAAATTATCCAAATCGGTCCGCCCCGAAATCAAAGCATGTTCAAATTTCGGTTCCGTCTTATACAGTTCTTTCATCGCCCGTACCAGGGCGCGGCGGCCGCAACCGCCCGCATCTACTAATGTACCGTCTAAATCAAATAAAACGAGTTTTTTCATGCGTTTGCTCCTTGTTTTTTAGCCGAGAGAGTTACAATATACGCTCCGCCAACGGCCAGCACCATACCTATCAGTTTGGAAACGGAAATAGTATCTTGTTTCAGTAATACCGATAACACAAATGTAATGACCGGGTAAGATAAAATAATAGCGGTAGCTTTACTTAAATCCATGTTGCGTATGGCATGGTACCACAGGGTATTTCCGCATACGTAATTGACTGCCACACTTCCAAGCAGGGTACCCCATAGTACAGGGGTAGCATTGAATAGGAACGGACCCTGGATCAAGTACAACGCAACGAGTAACACAACCAACGCCGGCATGGCATAAAGAGCCCTGGCGGCTGCAATTTGTGCGGCCGATAAATCTGCCGGCAATTTTTTAGCAAAAATATGGCTGACCTGGAACATCCACAAACTGCCCAAGATCATAAAATCCCCTTTGGCTTGCACATACCCGCCGCCTTGCAGGACAATCAAAATTACCCCCAGTAAAATCAGCAGGGATCCGCCGATTTGTTTCCACGTAGGGCGTTCTTTTAAAATAAGGGCGGATAGTATCAATGAATAAATAATTTCAAATTGGTTATCAATAGCACTGTTAACCGGGGTTGTGTAATTTAACGCTACCATAAACACCGTCATCGTAAGGGCGGTGCCGAAAGTTCCCATTCCCAGTGCTTTCCAGCGTACGTCTTTATCCAACAGACGCCGCCAAGCTGTTTTTCCCAGTACGAAACGGAACACAACGCTGGCGATGAAACAGGCACTTAACAGAAACAGTGCAGACGTAACATACGGCGTGGCTACCTTGGAAATAACCACATTGGAAGCCGTACAAAAACAAGAAATCCAAATAGCTAATAAAGGGGACATTTTTGACATATATACTATTGTACCTAATTATGCGCTTACCGTGGGAAATTAATGTCCCTCTTTTTGGGCGGTTACACTAATCCAATAAGCTCCGGCGCAGGTAATCAATAATCCTAGGAGTTGGTGTAAAGAAGGGGTTTCCAATCCCAAGGCGGCCGAAATCAGTAGGGAGAGCACCGGATACGATAAATAAATGGCTGTTACTTTGCTTAAATCCAAGTGACGGATTGCCTTATACCATACGACCATGGCCAAGCCGTATTTTAAAAATCCGGTGTAACCCAGTATCCCCCCTAAAACGAGGGTGGGTTTGAACAGAAAAGGTTCATTGAAAAAGTACATCCCTGCTAAAATGATTACCAGCGCCGGCAGTGCAAATAAGTTGCGTGCCATGCCGATAAGGTGGTGATCCAAGTGTTTGGGAAGTTTTTTAGCAACGGCAGAACCGGCTTGCAACATCCAGGTGCTTCCTACGATCAGTAAGTCCCCTATCCAGCGTGGCGTGTAGGGTTCTTTAAGTAAAATAATCAGTACGCCTGCCACGAGGAGTGTGCTGCCGGCCAGTTGGCTTTTGTTGGGGATCTCGCGCAAGAAAACAG
>JAKSPG010000109.1 GCA_024405075.1 Elusimicrobiaceae bacterium
TATAAGTACGTCCCCTAACGGTCTGGCTCTAAAAAATACTGCTCTAAAATTTCCGCTGCACATTTCACTTTGTCCGCACACGCACGGTGCTGGTAGTAAGCGGCAGTGCGTTTATCCGGCGTAGGCACCGAAGGCCCGGCGGGTAAGCCCAACAATTCACGGCAGATAATGGAGCCATTTTCTTTTTTAAACCGGTTACAAACTTCTTGTATGCGCGCGTAGAAAGCGGCTTTGGCGGCATGATCGGTAGGGTCCTTGGGAGCATATTTGAGCGACAACGCCATACACATCCCGCTTACGGCCCCGCATACTTCGCGCTGACGGCCCAACCCGCCACCAAAACATGCGGAAACGGTAAGTGCCGTTTTTTCGTCCAGGCCCAGCTCGCCGGCGAATGCACTAAGCACCGCCTGCGCGCAATTTTGTCCGTTTAAGAAAAGTTCTTTTGCTTTTTCTGCTTTGCTCATAAGTTTATCATAGCATAATTAAACCGGCCACACTTGGCGGTTGCCGGCCCTAGATACTTATCTTTCCCAAAAGTTTTTATCGTAGCGCACCGTTTGGCCGGTAAGCAAATCGTACCGATAACTGACCGAACCGAATTTATGTTTCGTGCGCGAAACTAATATATTTCCCTCCCAATTGACGACGCTGGTTGTAAGGTCCACGTACCGCGGCTGATGTTCCAAAATTTTTTGTTCTACTTTCCGGTAAGGGAATTTAGAAGACACGTCCCATTCCCACAGTACTTCTTCGTCTTCATCTAATAGCTCCACGTACGAGACGGCTTCGTTTATTTCCAAATCTACGATTTTTTGTCCGTTTAACTCAAAAGGCACGGTAGCTTTCCCACCGTTGTGGTAAGCATCCAACAACGTGTTTATAAAGGTGGCACGGGTAGCGTGAGCCTCTCGGGGAGCATCTTCCGTTTTCCCATCAGTAGTTCCGGTGTGGATACCTACCAGACGACCGTCTTTATCCCATATCGGGCCACCGCATAAACCGCTACGCTGGGAGGTTAACCACATATCTGCACGCAAATAAAGCGACGTTTTATTGAGTAAAGACCGGTCCGGCAAATAGATGGGCCAGATTGTACCAAAGCTTACGTAACCGGCAAAACCCATTGTCCGTAAATTTTCTCCCAACACCGGCTCGTGAGTCGCTAATTCAAACGGCCGCAGATGACGCTCTACGTTGGCTGGAAATTTGACTAATGCCAAATCTAATACGCCGGGAGAAGATACTTGTACAATTTTAGCCGGCACAGAAACAAACCGCCCCCCCTATGTACACGTCAGCCGTAAAAGTGGGCTCCAAAGCCGGGTCCGCTTCGTGTTTGGCTATGGTGTGGGAAGCAATTACCCCATAAATTTCTTCTTTCCCGTTGTATACCGTTTTAACAACCGCACCCGAAAAAGCATTCGGCCCTTCCGCGCCGTTGCGCCGGGCCAAAAACACACCGCCCAGTTGCTCATCGGGAAGGAAATAATTATGCTTATACTGCACTAAACGTTGGGTAAGAAAAGTGTTTTCCGGATACGCTGGATACAATGGTACCTAGGCCGCTACCGCCCGCGCTAATGCGCCTCCTGGAACCTGCAGCGAAGCTCCTAATCCGACAGATCCCCGCATCGGAACCCGGGCCGCTTGTTGCATGGCACGACTAACCGCCACTTCCACGGGTTCCAGTAGGTTTTGGGCCAACGCCGGACTACCTACGGCGTAAAACGCGGCCAGGGCTATGACGTAGTACCACCTAGTATATCTTCTCATATTATTATTCTATCTGTGACAGCCGTCCGGGAAAAGGGTCAAAAGCCCTATCTTTTACCAAAAAAAACCTACGAAAAAATAGGCCCGACGGGAGCAGGTAAAAAACTGCCCGCCATGCCCGGCGTAAAAGCCAGGGTCTCTAACCTAAAAAAATGACTTTCAAAACCGCCACTGTGTTTTCTATAATATAGGAAGACAGCCCGGCCCAACGGCCACGAGAGGAGGAAACATGGATATTACCACCCTAAACAAACAAGTACAGCAAGAAAGTCTTTTTTTGCAAGATTTAAAGCGCGAGGTCGGCAAGGTAATTGTCGGCCAGGAAGATTTAATTGAAAAGATGCTCGTGGCTTTGCTGGCCGACGGGCACTTGCTTATTGAAGGCGTGCCAGGCCTAGCCAAAACATTAGCCGTTAAAACGCTGGCACAAGCGATCCACGCACAATTCCAACGCATCCAGTTCACCCCCGATTTATTACCTGCCGATATCACAGGTACGCTGATTTTTAATCCCAAAGACGGCTTGTTTTATCCCAAACGCGGCCCGATATTTGCCAACTTTGTACTCGCGGACGAAATCAACCGCTCGCCCGCCAAAGTGCAAAGCGCCCTATTAGAAGCCATGCAAGAGCGGCAAGTGACCATCGGCGAGAAAACCTACCCGCTGCCCGCACCGTTTTTAGTCATGGCCACGCAAAACCCGGTGGAGCAGGAAGGTACGTATCCCTTGCCAGAAGCCCAAGTGGACCGCTTTATGCTTAAAGTAGTGGTTACGTATCCAAGCAAAGAAGAGGAAAAACAAATTCTGGAGCGCATGGCTTCCCACACCAAGATTACGCTTAACACCCAAGTTACGCCGGAGATGATTTTAAAAGCCCGCGCGGTAACCGACACCATTTACGTAGACGAGAAAATTAAAAACTATATTGTGGACCTTGTCTTTGCCACGCGCGAGCCGAAAGCGGCCGGGCTGGAAAAGTTGGCCTCGTTCATCGCCTACGGCGCTAGTCCGCGTGCGACTATTTTCCTCACGCAAGCAGCCAAGGCGTATGCGTTCTTAAACGGACGCGGCTACGTAACGCCCGAGGACATCAAAGCCATCGGTCTGGATGTACTGCGCCACCGGGTACTGCTTTCCTACGAAGCGGAGGCCGAAGGTGTATCGTCCGAGCAAATCGTCAAACAGATTTTTGACACGGTAGACGTACCGTAAGTAAACGCCGGGGGCCTACTGTGGATACTGCGGAAATTTTAAAAAAAGTACGCCAGATTGAAATCAAAACAGGCAGGTTGGTATCGGAAACCTTTGCCGGGGAATATTTGAGCACATTTAAAGGACAGGGAATTGAATTTTCCGAAGTGCGCGAATATATACCGGGTGACGACGTCCGCGCCATTGACTGGAACGTAACCGCACGCACGCATATACCCTACATCAAAAAATATAACGAAGAACGCGAACTGACGTTAATCATTGCATGCGATGTATCGGCCTCGCAACATTTCGGCTCGGCCGAACGCCTCAAACAGCAATCCGCCGCCGAACTGACCGCTCTATTTGCACTCAGTGCGCTTAAGAATAACGACAAAGTCGGTCTATTGTTGTTTTCCGACAAAGTAGAACTGTACGTGCCGCCGCGTAAAGGGCGCAAACACATTTTGCGCTTGATACGCGAAGTGGTGGCCTTTGAACCGCAGCACACCGCAACAGACATCGGACTGGGGCTGGAAACCATCAACAAGGTAATTAAACGACAAGGAATTTTACTCCTTATTTCTGACTTTTTAGCCCCCACCGCTTCGTTTGCCAAACCGCTTCGTTTGGCGGCTAAAAAGTTTGATTTAATCCCTATCATTTTACAAGATAAACTGGAACGCAAATTTCCCTCCCTGGCGGCTTGCGTGGAAATACACGACCCGGAAACGAACCAAACCGATTTAATCAGTTTATCTTCCGGCGAGGTAAACGATGCGTTGCAACAATTTCACCGCGAGCACGACACCCGCCTGCGTCGGCTATTCAGCCCATATAAGCTGGAGCCGATTGTAGTAGATACAGCCCAAAATACGGCTGACCCGGTAATTGCATTTTTTAAACAACGCGCTAAAAAATTGCGTAGGTAATTATGAAAAAACTGATTGCCCTTATCACTTTTGTTACGGCCTGCACGTATGTAACCGCGCAGGAAATAGCCGTTTCCGAACGTTCCGCGCCAACGCAAGTTACGTTTGCCCAACCGTTTAACGTTGCGTATCACCTCTCGCACACGCCCGGATACGAGGTAACGCTGGATCAAGAAGCTCTTTCCAACGATTTTGAAGTCACACAAGCCGTTTTTACTCCGACCTCCCCCGGCACGGGTTCGTATGATTTTACGCTCATGCCTTTTGCGCTGGGCAAATCCACCTTTACCATTACTTTTTTACTCACCAAAGACGGTAAAACGGCCGCACAAGTAGCCGATACGCTTCCAGTGAATATTGCCGCTGCCAAAACTTTTCACGATAAAAAACTGCGCGAAATCCGCCCTCCGCACGTCCCTACCGGTTGGTTGATGTGGCTGATGTGGTTACTGTTACTAGCAGGAGTCGGCTATGCGTTGTATCTGTGGCGCAAACACCGCGCGCTGGCTGCACATACCCTATTGACCAAGCAAGATAAACGCCCGTGCGACCAGATTGCGTTGTCCAAGATAGATGCGCTCATAGACAGCGGGCTGTGGGAACGGCGCGCGTATAAACTTTTCTACATTACCTTAACGGACATTTTGCGTGAGTATGTATGGAAGCAATTTCGCGCCGATGTATCGGCCGATACGTCTGTTGAGCTACTACGCCGTGCAAAAAATATCCCGGCACTGATGCCGTGGCTGGTATCCCTGCGCGACTTTTTAAACTCCGGTGATTTAGTCAAATTTGCCAAGGTGGAACCGCAAGAAACTACCCGCAATAAAGACATTGAGCAACTGCGCCAAATTATACGCGGCACCGTCCCGCCACCACCTGAAACGAATGGAGAAAAACACGTATGATGCTCTACCTATTACTTGTTTGTATGATGGGCTGGGCCGCAGCCGAAATAATGGGCCGTTTGACCCGCCGCTACGCGGCCTGGGTACAGCTTACCCGTTTGGTGGCAGCCAGTGGCGTTGTCATTTGTGCGGCCGGACTATTACTCACCCGGCTATCTTTGCCGTTCGCATTTTTACACCCGTGGGCTCTTATACTGTTACTACTGCCGCTGGGAGTGGTGCTGGCTCATAGCATCGGCCGGCGCGTATTTGTGCGCCGTATTGATTACCCGCTAACTCACCTAAACATAGAGCAAGCTTCGCTACGGGTATTATTCACCCGTTGGCTTGCGTTAGGATTATATGCCTTGTGTTTA
>JAKSPG010000011.1 GCA_024405075.1 Elusimicrobiaceae bacterium
GTGTTTCTATGCGGGATATAGTGGTGGGTGTGCCTAGTGCCCCGTTATACCCCGCATACCAACATTGCGGGGTGACGAACGGGGCAGGTGGCTTTACACTTATTGAACTACTTGTCGTTGTCCTCATTATCGGCATACTTGCCGCCGTGGCCTTGCCGCAGTATAAGGTGGCGGTAGTAAAGAGCCGACTGGCTACAATTCGTCCTATTATGGCGTCTATCAAGCAAGCCGAGGAAGCATATTATATGGCTAATGGGGCATATTCTACTGCGGTTACGGATTGGGATTTGCTGGGGATAGATTTGTCCTCATGCCAACATATTGAACAACATCCGGATGTCATGCGGTGCGGACATTTTATGATAGATCCTATAGAGGGTTCCGGTAGAAATACTTTAAGGGCAGGTTATTGTCCACAATCCTCCACCTGGGGTGGTGGGGCTGATTCTTGTGACTCTAGCTGGGATTTTGTGTATACAGTTTGGCTGGACTATTCAGCGTATCCGGGAAAAATTGAATGTTCCGGCAGAACTGATTTGGGACAGAGAGTTTGTAAATCATTAAAGCTATAAAAAACCCCCGCGAAATTTCGCGGGGGCATCGCATCTTTTTCTAAAACTTATTCCTCTTTCTTGGCTTTTCTTCGTGCAGCACGTTTGGCTAACCGTTCGGCTTTGGTGGCGCGGCGTTTGTATCCTTCGTGCTCGGGCTGCGTGGGGGCTTCTTCGTCCAAATCTCCGTTCCATTCAAATTCGCGCCCACCAACGATTAACGTGTCTCCGTCTTGCACGCCCAGTTTATTTAACGCTTTTTCCAACCCGATTTTTTTGAAGATACCGCGCAACCTGGCTACGGCTTCGGGTTGTGCAAAATTTGTCATGGCGATAAATTCTTCTATTTTTTTACCTTTGATGTAAATGATATCATCTTCGCCGTGTTCAATCGTAAAAATCGGTTCTACTTTATGCACAACGGCTTTCTTTTCTTCGGGTTTGATAACTTCTACCGGAGTGGCGGCTAAAATTTTAACTACTTCGTCAAGCACTGTTTGCACGCCTTCGCCCGTAGCGGCCGACATCAAAAAAACTTTTTGTTTTTTGCATTTCTTTTTCAGCATTTCGTATACTTTTTTAGCAGCCGGCAAATCCATTTTGTTTACGGCAATTAACCGCGGCTTGGCCGCCAGTTTTTTATCAAATGCTTTTAATTCTTTTTCAATCACTTTAACGGATTCTTCCGCGCTCATACCGTCAAACCCGTCGGGGTCCACCATATGCAAGAGCACGCGCGTACGCTCAATGTGTTTTAAGAATTGGTGGCCAAGCCCTTTGCCTTCGCTGGCCCCTTCAATAATACCGGGAATATCGGCTGTAGCAAAGCTGATTCCCTTGTGGAGCGTAACCCCCAAATTAGGGTTTAACGTCGTAAACGGATAATCGGCAATGCGTGGGCGCGCGGCGGAAATGCGGCTTAAAAACGTACTTTTGCCTGCATTAGGGAAACCGACTAACCCTAAATCGGCCAGGACTTTTAATTCCAAAATTAATGTAGCTTCCTGCCCGGGTTGGCCGTTTTCGGCGATGTGCGGGGCGGTATTGTTGCGGGTCTTAAACGATTGGTTGCCGCGCCCGCCCATGCCGCCTTTGGCAGCTACGAATTGTTGACCGGGTTTTGTTAAATCAACTAAAATTTCGCCGTCTTGTCGTACGATTGTACCGCATGGCACGCGCACAATTTTGTCTTCCCCTGCGCGGCCTGTTTTATTGTACGTGCCGCCTTTTTCACCGTTTTGCGCTTCAATGTGTGGGTTGTAAGCAAGTTCAAGTAGCGTAGTTAAATTGGGGTCGGCCTGCAAGATAATATCGCCGCCTTTGCCGCCGCAACCGCCGTTGGGGCCGCCGAACTCAATAAATTTTTCGCGACGGAAAGACAAACACCCATCGCCGCCTTTACCGGCGGTGATGTAAATTTTAACACGGTCTAAAAAACTGCCTGATTGCATAAATCCTCTTTGGCGGCGTGGCCTGTAATATCGTACAAAAATAAAAAAGCGGCAGGAAAATTCCTGCCGCTTAATTAGGCCAAAAGTTTATTTGTCCGCTTTTTTAGCAGCCGGTTTAGCAGCTTTTTTGGCGGGTGCCTTTTTGGCAGCAGCTTTCGGGGCTGCGGCTTTTTTAGCAGGCACTTTTTTGGCTTCTTTGGTTTCCGCAACTTTGGGGTACACGGAAATTTGTTGTTTGCCTCTGCGTACCCATTCAAAGGTAACGATGCCGCTTACGCGGGCAAAGAGGCTGTCATCACTGCTGCGGGTTACGTTGGTACCGGGCAAGAATTTGGTACCGCGTTGGCGCACAATGATTTCCCCAGCGTTTACAAACTGGGAGCCGTAACGTTTAATACCTAAACGTTGGCCGTGGCTGTCTCTTCCGTTAGAGGAAGAACCTTGAGCTTTTGTATGTGCCATTGTTTATCTCCCAATTTATAACTGGATATCCGTGATTTTAATTTGCGTTAAGTATTGTCTGTGCCCTTGGGTGCGTTCGTACCCTTTTTTCGGGCGGCGTTTATAGACAATGACTTTTTGACCTCTCAAATGTTTTACCACTTGAGCGGTGACCTTGGCCGCTTGCGCAGCTTTGGTATCTGCCGAGGTACCTTCTTCGTTGGCGGCCCAGAGAACTTTAAGTTCTACGGTGTCTCCCACCTTCGCGTCCAGTTTTTCAACCTGCAGATCTTGACCGGGTTTTACCCAGTACTGTTTTCCACCAGTTTCAATAATTGCGTACATAAGTTTTTTCCAACGAAATTTTCCGCTTGGGGAAATTTCGCTACTATAATTATAGCATAAATAAAGCGTAAAAAGGGAGGAATAAGCAAGCAACGTCAAAATTTAATAAAATATAAGTAACTTCAAATTTTGATTATTTCGTATGCCCACAACCATGAAAGAAGATTACTACCAAATTCTAGGAATTGAACGCACGGCCAGCGAAGTGGAAATAAAGTCCGCTTTTCGTAAGCAGGCCATGAAATATCACCCCGACCGCAACCCCGGTAACAAAGAGGCGGAAGAACAGTTTAAAAAAGTAAACGAGGCGTTTTCCGTCCTCTCCGACCCGCAAAAAAAGCAGATGTACGACCAATACGGTCACGAGGGCCTTAACGGTGCGGGAGGTTTTGGCGGATTTAACGCAAGCGGCTTTGGCGACATAGGGGATATTTTCGGCTCTATGTTTGGCGATATTTTCGGTGGCGGTTTTGGCGGCGGCCGGCGTAACGCTGCGCCGCGCGCGCGCCGCGGGGAAGATTTAAAATTAGATGTTACGCTTACGCTGGAAGAAGCGTTTAGCGGCAAGGAAGTTCCCGTGGAATATACGCGGCTGGATAACTGTTCCACCTGCGACGGCTCCGGCGCGGCCCCGGGCAGCGCACGCAAAACGTGTCGCTCGTGTGGCGGCTCGGGTACGGTGACGTATTCGCAAGGATTTTTCAGCATGCGCCAAGTCTGCCCCGATTGCGGCGGTCGCGGCACGGTGGTGGAAAAACCGTGTTCTGCTTGCCGCGGGTCCGGCACGAAACGCGTGAAAGAAAATATCACTGTTAAGGTCCCTTCCGGGGTGCGTAGCGGTATTACCCTGCGTGTTTCCAACGGGGGAGACATTGGCACGAACGGCGGGGGTTTCGGCGATTTATATGTAGAGGTACACGTTAAGGAACATAAAATTTTCCGCCGCGATGGCGACGATTTAATTTTAGACGCGCAAATTACCTATCCGCAAGCGGTATTGGGCGGAAGCATTAAAGTGCCGACGATTGAGGGGAAAGAAATAGAAGTGGAAATTCCCAAAGGCACGCAGTTTGGAGAGGTGTTGAAAATGCAAGGCAACGGCATGCCCAAACTGGGTAAAAAAGGGTTTGGCGATTTGCTTATCAACGTGAAAATTGAAGTACCCAAAAAGCCTACCGCCCGTCAAAAAGAATTATTGGAAGAACTGGCGAAGGAAACCGGTGGCAAAAAAAGTTTCTTTAAGGACTTGTTCGGGAAATAGTTGTATTTTACAGTTTTGTAAAAATGCCTTTAGAAAATCTTGTTTGTCTGGAGATTTTTGTCTAAAGGCATTTTATTTGGCAGGTGAAAGGAATTTAATTAGTCGTAGGAAATCGGCATTTTATACCGCCAACTGCCGGGTTTATATTCTACACCGTTTTTGCCTCCCATACTCTCGCAAAGATAGCGATGTTCTTTGCTTGCGAAACAATAAGTAAGATTTTTCCATTCCAAACCGATAGACCATTGCGCGTAGGACATTTTGCGGGATTGACACGCGAGGGCCCCCTCCGCGACGGCGCATTTGGCCCCTTTCCCTACTTCATAGTTGCCATATTGTTCGTCATATTTTAGGGGATATTCAATATCTAAATCTTCCAAATGAGTTGTATATTCCCCATTGGCTAAAAAATACACTTCTTCGGCGCGTTTGAGCGAACTGGCAATTTGTATCATTTCAGCAAAACGGCTTCTATCTACTGCTCTTTTATACTGTGGCAAGGCCACAGTGGCTAAAATCCCCACGATAAGAACAACGACAAGAAGTTCTATGAGGGTAAATGCTTGATGGTTGTGTTTCATGTGATTTCTCCTGGTCTAAAATCTGTTTTGAAACCCAACAGAAACGGCTGTTATTCTGGAGCCTTTTGAGCTAACCCCAAAAATAACAGCCGTAGTTTATCGCAAAACGATAAACGTTTGACACGAAACAAACGGCTCATGACTTCCGTTTATTTCGTGCCTAAACGACTGTTTTTGGAGCTCAAAAGTGCCGGGCGGTTTCCCACTAGCTCTCCGTTTCTTAAACGGTTCCAAAAACAGAATAAAATTTTAGTACTTCACCAACACAACCAGTATAGCAAATTTGCCGGGGCCGGTTGCGTAAAAAGGGCTTATTCAATCATTCCGCCGCCAAGGACCACGTCCCCGTTGTACATCACCGCACTTTGCCCGGCGGTAATAGATAGTTGCGGCTCGTCAAATTTTGCCCGGATTTTTCCGTCTGCCAACACGCGCACGTGCGCTTTAGCGGGTAGGTGCAAATTGCGGATTTTAATTTCGCAATCAAACTCTTGTGCCGGTGCCGCGCCCGCTATCCAACTGACATTCTGCGCGGTTAGTTCGTCGTGGTACAGAGCTGCTTTCGGGCCGATAACCACTTGGTTTTTCTCGGCTTTGATACCTACCACGTACATCGGCTCGCTAAACCCGCTTAAGCCCAGGCCTTTGCGTTTGCCAATCGTGTAATTCCAAATACCGTCGTGGCGGCCGATAACTTTCCCATCGGTGGTAATCATCTCGCCCGGCTTGTTAGGAAAGTTTAACAGGTCATTATAGTCGCCGCAGTAAAAATCTTGGCTGTCCTCTTTATCAGCCACGGCCAAGCCGGCGTTGCGTGCGATTTGGCGTATCTCGGGTTTTGTTTTTTCGCCCAACGGAAATAACACGTTGGCCAACTGTTTTTGCCCCAAGCGGTGTAAAAAATAACTTTGGTCGCGTGATAAATCTACGGCTTTTTTAAGTAGATATGTGTTTGATTTCTCGTCAAATACGACACGCGCGTAATGGCCGGTGGCAAATTTATCAAATGCAAGCCCCTGCGCGGCCGCCGCGCTTGGGAGTACGCCAAATTTGATTAAGCTATTGCATAACACGCACGGATTGGGGGTGCGTCCGCACGCATATTCCAGGCGAAAATTGTCCAACACGGTTTGGCGGTATTGCGTGCGGCAATCCACGGTTACGTGTTCTATGCCCAGCTTTTGAGCAATCGCTTTTACTTCGGCCAAGTCCTCTTTTTCCGGAGATAAACAGGCGTTTTTTTGGTATTCCCCTTTGGGAACGGGGAGAGAAGGATCCCACACCAGCATCGTAGCACCGATGACGCGGTAGCCTTGCTCTTTAAGCAGTACGGCCGTGGCGGCAGAATCTACTCCGCCGCTAAGCCCGACGAGTACAGTCTCTTTTTCCATCAGAACCTCACGTTAAAAACAAATTTGTACTTAAGGTTGAAAGCCAAAAGGACACTTATATTGTAGTATTTTTGCGCGGCTGTTTTGTAGCCCGGCCGAAAGTACGTTTAGAAAAATTTGGTCGTTTCTGCCACGGGGAGCGTTTGGTTTTGCGGTTGGTTTACCGAAACGTGCGCGTAGAGCCGTTTGACGGACGGGTACACTTTTTTGAAAGCTGCCACGATGCGCGGGTCAAACGATTTGCCGGCTTCGTCTACGATATACGCCAGGGCTTCCTCGGTCTTCCACGCTTTTTTGTACACGCGGAACACGCACAGCGCGTCAAATACATCCGCTACCGTTACGATGCGTGCCTCCAGCGGGATTTCTTCTTCTTTAAGTCCTTTGGGGTATCCGGCCCCGTTCCATTTTTCGTGGTGATACAGACTCATTTTGTGGGCCACTTGCAAGACTTTGGAGTGCGCTCCTTCTAAAATTTTCCCGCCGTAAATGGTGTGGGACTTCATAATTTCAAATTCTTCCGGAGGCAGTTTGCCGGGTTTTAATAGGATGTTGTCGGCCAGGGCTACTTTGCCGATATCGTGTAAGGGGCTGGCGTTTTTGATTAGTTCTGCTTCGGACTTACTCATCCCCAGTGCCAGGGCTACCAGGTAGGCAATGATGCTGATGTTTTTTAAGTGTTGGCGGGTATCTTGTTGATCGCGGTATTCGGCCGTGACGGCCAAGCGGTAAATCGTTTCCAGTTGTGCTACGCGGATTTCCTGGTACAACTGGGCGATTTCAATAGAGCCCGAAGCTAGCGTGGCTAGCAAGCGCAATAGACCTTCGTCATTTTTGTCAAAGGGCGTACCATCGGATTTATTGGACGCCTGAAATACGCCGAGCACTTCATCCGAATTGTTTTTTAGCGGAACGGCAATGGTGGCATGGGTGCGGAACGCCGTCACCATATCTACATCCACCGGAAAGCGCGGGTCCTCATAGGCATTAGGCAGGTTGATGGTTTTTCCTTCCCGCGCGACAAGGGCGATAATGCCTTCGCTTTCTAACGGGATGCGGATTTCGGTATGTTCCAAGCCTTTGCCTTGCGCGATTTTGGACCACAACTCCTGTTTTTCTTCATCTTTCAAATAAATCGTGCAACGGCCAACGTCCAGCATCTGGGTAATTTGCTGGGCGATAATATCCAGTAATTTATCCAAGTGTAACTCGGAAGAAATACGGGTGCCGAATTCCACCAACAGCCGTAGTTTTTCTTCCGCTGTTAACTTATCCGAAGCATGCGTAAAGTCTGGCATAGCATCACCTGTTTATGTGCACAAGATGTTTCGCCTTTGCCGCCGGGTAAAACCGTTGCAGGAAATATGTAAGCTCCAGTGCAGCCAGCCCCGACAGGGTATAAACGGTCCGCGTATGGGTTTGAGCTACCTGCCGAACAACTTCCAAACCCATTTGTTCTGCGCGGTTTTCCGCTGTAAACGCATAGCCGAATGCGGGGATATCCGCTTCGGTATACAAACACTGTAGCAAATTTTTGCCAAAAAAGGTAGTCAAAATGTCAAGGGCTTGCGTAAAGGGCCGGCTTTGGCGGTCAAATAAGGCGGACGGTTCTAATCGCACAGGGCCACCTTGCGGCTTGTTTTCCGTCGGTGATTTAGGCATGACCTCGGTTACAAAACATACGCAATCGGCCATTTTTTGGGCGCGTTTTTGCCAGCGCATATTGCCGGAAAATACTTGCGCCGCACGCTTTAAAAACACGTATGTGTCCACACTGTCGGTCAATAAGGGGGCGTTGCCATCGGCTGTTTGTGCGTGGCGGTTAATTAAGCGGCGCAACGTACGGCGGCTTTGGCGCAGCTGCCCATACACATAAGAAAACAATCCGCTGGCGGTGTTTCTCCACACCGTAACAGCATGTTCGCGTTGGGCGTAAGCCAGCGTTTGGGAAGCTAGCTCGGGCAGGAAAAATTCCGCTTCCAATGACGGTAGATAAATCAAAGGAGGTTTAACGGTATCGGTTGCGTTTGACGTGATGCGCCAACGGCCTATGCGCCGCGGCAATAATTCATCGGCCCGGTTTATCCAGGTTAGTCCCGGCAGTAGAGTAACCCCGCTTTTGCGAAGCAAGGTCACCAGCCCACAACGGCGGCCCCAAAGGCCCAAACGGATCCCAACGGCAAACAGGCGCGGGGCCGTTTCCCGCCACAAAAGCAAGCGTTGCAACAGGCGTGGTAATACGCATAGCCCCAGGCGGCGGCGCATTTCCAGCACGTGTTCGGCCGTGGGGGTGTGGCTGGCACAGGCCTGGCTGCAACGGCCGCATAAGGTACATGAGATAAGTAGGTCGCGCGCCAACGGTTGCTTACGGGAAAGTTTAATTTTTTCTTCACAAACCAGCCGTAACAATTGGTTGCGTCCGCGCGGGGAAAACGTTTCCTGTGGGTTTAAGTGGTACGCCGGGCACACTTGCGTGCAAGCTCCGCATCGGTTGCAATAAGCGGCCGAGTCGTACAACTCGCGCCAGCCGAAAGGGGTTTTCAGTGCGTGCAGGCAATGTTTGAAAGACGGGTGCATCATCGGGTTTCCTCCTTCAAGCACAGCAGGCCGGTTGGGTCCAGTTCTTGTTTTAACCGGTTGAACCAACAGTTAGGAACAATGGGTTGGTCCTTGCGTGGTGTTAATATCGGTTGCGGAGTTGCGAAAATTTTGAACGTAAGTTCTGTGACAATGCCCAACGCTCCTTGTGCGCCGGCAAAGAGCCGTATGAGGTTATATCCGGCGGCGTTTTTGGTTAATTTTCCTCCGTAACGCACGAGCGAACCGTCGGGCATAAGTACTTGTATAGCGGTAACGTGGGCATAAAAATCCGGGAAGCACCCGCTGGAAAAAGCCCCCCCCACGGTGCCGGGCTCATCGGGAAGAACGCTGTGTACACCGTGCTTAGCAAGTGTTTGTTGTACTTGCTTAAGCGTTACCCCGGCCTGCACCGTAAGCGTGTAGTTGGTTAAATCTACGTCTGTAATTTGGTTAAGCGGCTCGGTTGAAAAAACAGGTTCTTGCGTTTGCAAGCGTGAATTAGTGCCGCACACCCAGAAGGGTTTTCCTTGCGACTTGCGGTGTTGAAAGTCTTCCAGCCAAGTGCGCAGGCGGCCTTGAGCCGCTGGGGGAAAAACCGCTTTTTCTTCGTAATTGAGCGGCAGAATTTTAAGCGGGTTGGCCAATTCGTCGGGGTCGGCGGCGTGTTTGATTTGGCTAAACAAGTGCAGGGTAGCCCGGTCGTATTGATAGGCCATGGTGCTGCGTTTTTCTACGCCGATACCGTGCTCGCCGGATATTGTTCCGCCCGCGTCTACACAGGCCTGCAAAATTCGTTTAGCCGTGCGGGTAATGTGTAGCGTATCCGTTTTATGACGTTCGTCAAAAATCAGTTGGGGGTGGAAGTTGCCGTCCCCGGCGTGAAAAAGCAAACTGGCGCGAATTTGGTTTTCTTCCAAAATTTTACGCACGGCGCGCAAGGTGTCCGGCAGGGCACTGCGGGGAACCGTTCCATCACACACCAGCACGTTAGGGGCCAAGCTGGCCATAGCACTGTAGGCACCTTGCCGTCCGGCCCAAAGGCGCTGACGCTCCGCTTCGGTCTGGGCGCAGTAAATGTGTTGGGCCTGGTGTAAGTGGCAGATTTCTTCCACGGTTTTTTGCTCGTGTTCTAACGTTTGCAGCGGTCCGTCTAATTCCAAAATCAGCAGGGCTTCAGCGTCTGTGGGATACCCGGCCCGGGAAAATGTTTCCACCGCTAGGACGGTTTGTTTATCCATGGCTTCTACGCAACGCGGAATAACGCCGCGGCCCATTAAATCGGTGACTGTTTGCACGCTCTGTTGTAAGGAAGGAAATGTAATTAAAAATGTACGCACATGCTGGGAAAGCGGTAAAATTTTTACTTTCGCTTGTGTAATAATTCCTAGGGTTCCTTCACTCCCGGTTAAAAGGCCCAGCCAATCGGGTCCCGGGGTGGTGCGTGAAAAAGTCTGTACATCACCGTTGGGAAGTACCACCTCGGCCTGTATAAGGTGATCCAGCGTGCCGCCGTATTTTAAACAACGTGCGCCACTGGCGTTTTGAGCGATATTGCCGCCGATAGTACAAACACGTTGGCTAGCCGGGTCCGGCGCGTAGAAAAAGCCTAGCGGTTGCAAGGCTTGTTGTAACTGTCCTGTGATGACCCCCGGCTCTACCCACGCATAACCGGCTTGAGTATTAATCTGTAAGATGCGGTTGAGGGCGCACAAATTGAGTATGGCACCACCCTTTAGCGGGCAACAGCTTCCGGCATGGTTTGTGGCTGCGCCGCGTACCGTAAACGGGATTTTATAACGATGCAAAATTTGTACCGCAGGGGATACCTGTTGCCGGGTTGGGATATTGAGCAACACGTCGGGCCGTGCGCGCGAAAGCGAGCAATCATACCCATTTAAACAAAGTGATATTTCATCACATAACACGTTTTTTTCGCCCAACACGTGTTTAAGTGCGCGCAGGGCTTCGGCTGGAATGTGCATCAATCGTACCCGGTCTACAAGTTTTGTATACTATATATTATAGTACTTGTGCGGCCTTGTTTTACTATGCAAGAACAAAAATCCAGAAGAAGACTTATCGTCGTAGGCGATGTGCACGGACACTTTGAACCGTTTGTAAAAATACTGCGGCAGGCGGGTTTGGTAGACAGCCGGCTGAATTGGGCGGGTGGACGCGAGCGGTTACTACAAATGGGGGATATTTTTGACCGGGGACCCTCCGCCAAAGAAACCGATATTTTGTTAGATAAACTTCAACAGCAAGCCCAAGAAGCCGGGGGCGAGGTCATCCGCCTGGTGGGTAACCACGAGCTGGAAATGATGCTTTCCCAATTTGAGATGTCCGGCTTGCAGGGGGTGGAAGCCATTCACCGCCGCGATAAATTAAATAAACAAGTGCTGGGTGGTCAGTTGCGTGCGGCTTACGCTTACAAAGGTTTTTTATTTACACACGCCGGGGTAACGGCCAGACTTTTCAAAATTTTTCGCATGCAACTGGAAGACGCCACCGCAGCCAACGTGGCCGCGCTGATCAATTTAATTTTTAAAGAGTCCGTAAAGCACCAATTTTTTAAACATCCCATTTTTAACATTAGTTTAAACCGTAACGGAACGAACAAATTCGGCGGGATTTTTTGGGAAGATTTAACAGACCTGGTGCAATCTTTTACTTCCAGCCCGGTGTGGCAGGTAATCGGCCATACGCCGGTAAACCATATTTTGATAGACCCTGTTTCCCGTTTGATCCCCGTAGATGTAGGATTGCAACGCCGCATGCAATACCTGATTATTAACGAAGCGGGCGAGCCTAGCATACAGGAAGTCCTGCCCCGCTAGCGGGTAGCCGTGCTGCCAAGCGGTCGGTTGTTTCTTAGGTACAAGGTATGGGATATCGTAGATTAGTGGTACTTTCTTGTTGTGCGCCATGTTCGTGTGCTGCCATTAAACATTTAGTGGAACAGGGCACGGAAGTGACGGTATTTTTTTATAATCCAAACATCTATCCGCAAGCCGAATATGAAAAACGCCGCGACGAACAAGCCCGTCTTTGTCGTCAATTGGGGGCTGATTTTGTAGAAGGTCCCTATGAGCCGTCCGTATGGGAAAAGGCTGTTTGTGGATTGGAAAACGAGCCCGAGCGCGGCCGCCGTTGCAGTGCCTGTTTTTACCTGCGGCTTAAAAAAGCGCAAGAATATGCGCTGGCGAATCAATTTGATGCGTTAACATCGGTGTTGGGGGTTTCACGCTATAAAGATTTGGAACAAGTCAACCGCGCCGCACGCCGCGCGTGGATGACGACAGGCAAGGCCTATTGGGCGAACGATTGGCGCAAGAACGGATTGGAAGAATTGCGCCGCGCGCTCATCCAAGAAATGAATTTATACAAACAAACGTATTGTGGCTGTAAATATAGCTTGGCAGCAAGCCAACGGGCCGTGTACGGGGGGAAAAATGAAACGCGTATGGATTAAAAGAATTAGCGTAGGAATAATGATTATAGCGGTGGGGCTGATTGGGCTGCACGTAATGCTAAAAATGGTGTCCGCTTCCGGTTGGTTCAACGATTTTGCCACCAAAAAATTGTCTGCTGCGTTGGGGCGGGAAGTGCGTTTGGGACATTTGGGGTTGGATTTGCGTGGTGTGTGGATGAAAGATTTTGCGCTGGCTAAAGCCGGCGGCTTTGAACAGGGCACGGATGTGCGCGTAGACAAATTGCAGTTGCGGGTTTCGTTGGGGCATTTACTTTACGGACACGTCAAAGTAATTTCTGCCCGCATAGACGGGTTGGAACTACACATGCGGCGGACCAAAGACGGACAATTTAATTTAGATTTTTCGTCACCACAAGAAACCGAACAAGAGCCGCCGTCCACACGGAAGTCGTTTAAATTGCCGGTGGGGTTAAGCGTGATGAAATTGTCGTTTCGGGACATGCATTTTTCGTACACGGATGAACAAATCCCGCTTGCCCTTGTTTTCAAAAACACGCATTTGTTGGTGCGGAATTTTTCGTTAGATAAACCGTTTGTGGTGTCTTTCGGCACGCAAGCGATACACCTTCCCAATACACCGGACGAGCAAGAATTTCAAGGGACTCTTTCCGCTGAAGTGTCCCTGGCCGATTTGGATTTGTCGCAAGCTTCCGTGCAGCTAAAAAAAGTATCCTTGCGCAGTGGCAAGTCACAAGTAGAGTTATCTGGGAGTGTAAGCAATTTTGCCGAGCCGTTCTTTGCGCTAACGCTTGCAGGCAAATACGTAAGCGGCGAAGTGCTTAAAGGGTTTGCCACCCCGCAGCCGGATCTTTCTGTCAGCGACTTAACATGGACGGCTCACGGCACCTTGGAGCAAAACTATCAACAGCTTAAACTGGAAGAAACCCGTTTAACGTTACCCGGGTTGGAATGGACCGCGCAGGGAACGGCTGACTTAGCCAACGAAAAATATGATTTTACCTCTCAAGCGCAGGCTTATTTAGCCAAGTTGGAAAAGGGATTGCCTTTCTTGAAACCGTATCAATTAACGGGTGATATGGACTTAAATGCTCGGTTAAATAAAGGAAAACTTTTAGCCAACCTGTCACTCAAGCAAGCCGGAGCGCGTGCCCCGCGCGTAGGCGATTTGTCCGGTGTGCAAGCGGATTTTGAGTCGGCCGAGAAAATGGATTTTACGCAAGGCAAAAGTACACTTACCATACAAGGAAATTTAAACGGCGAGCCGTTTAAAACCAATGTTACACTCGTGCAGGAGCCGTCCAGTGTTTTCGTGCGTTTGGGGTTGTTTGCCGACCGTTTTATCCTGTTGCCCGCGCCGCCTACTCAACAAGCTGCACCGGATCATGCCCCGGCTACGCCGGCAGCAGAAGAACAGCCCGCGGCGGCGTCTTCTTGGCCGTTGCCGCCTATCACATCTATCGTAACGGTGGAAATCGGTTCGCTGGATGCGCCGTATCTAAACGGAAAAAATCTAAAGTTGGGGCTGGACATGTCCGGTATTACGCCCAAACTGGATAACGCACACGGGTTGGTTTCGCTTTCCATTAGCGACGGACAAATTACCGATTTATATCAACTAACCGACTCAAACGCTATCATGAAAGTGTTGTTTATGTCGCTTAAAGTAGTGGGCAAAGTGTTCAACAGTTTGGATGTCCTTTCGGTCTTGGGTGGGCTAGCTGGCTCGTCGGATAAGACGGACGGAACGGAAGAAGTGATTAAGATGATTCCCGGCCCGGACGGTGAATTGGTAGCGGTCAAGGTGCCTGTTTCTTCGCGCAAAGTGGACGGAAAATTAGCGTATGATACGTTTGAAACAGAAGTGGAATTTGAACAAGGGTTAGCTACGGTGCGCAAAGGGTCGTTTGTGTCGGACATGATGTCCTTTAATTTATCCGGCACGACCAATTTTACGACTGAAAAATTGGACATGACGGTCCATGCCGCGCCGGGCAAACACAAAACGAACGGCATCATGCCGCTGACGCTTAAAATCGGTGGGACGGTCAATGACCCGCAAGGAAATATGAGCATTGTCGGGTCGGTGTCGTCGTTGGTGTCGCAAGGGGTAACGAATAATTTTGCTTCGCGCGCCGTTAAAAAGGGTATTGGTAGCGTGCTGGGCTTATTTAAGAAAAAAGAACAAGAACAGCCCGCCAAAGAAACAGCGCAAGACCAGCCGGGAACGGAGGCGGATGACACACTCCCGGTGGCAACGGGGGAAATTTCCGCCACCAAGTAATTCTTGTTTCACCAAGTCCAACGCCATTTATCGGTGTTTTGCCAGAGGGTAGGAGTGACGGAGCCGGAGTCTTGCTGGCAGACAAAATCCAAATTTCTATCGGAAGTGCGGCACAACTGCTTTCCCGGGTTTGTCGGGCTGTTTTGGTAAAAGATGCCGTATGCGATAGCTACTTTATTGTGTACGCATTGTACATAACTGTACCATAATGTACATTGGCCTTCTTGAAACTGATAGGTGTTTCCATCTACTCCTTGTGCTACTTCGCGCGTAATTCCCGGAATATTGACGGACAATTCGCCCAATTGCACCGTGTATGCGCCGTTGGCTAGATAGAAAATCTCCTGTGCGTTGGCGAGGGAGCGTGTCAAAGCTTTAAGCGAACTATAGCGTGAGCGAATTACCGCCCGCCGGTATTGCGGCAACGCCACCGCGGCCAAAATTCCGATTATTAAAATAACTACCAACAACTCAATAAGGGTAAACCCTTTCTTCATATAAACTCCTTTTTATTTTCGGCTCCGCCAAGCAACAAAAAACGGCTGCTATGACGGAGCGACACCATCGTCCCCAATCATAACAGCCGTAGTTTGCCGTTTTCGCACGGAGCGAACACGGCAAACATTGGGCACAAAACAAACGGGTAATTAGTCCGTTCGTTTTGCGCCTGAATCGGCTGTTTTTGGGATGGTGTCGGGCCCTATGGGCCACGTCGTATGTTTACGAGCCCAAAAACAGTATAAATTGTATTAGCAGCGCGGTGGGCGCGCGGGTGAAATCCTCCTCTTTAAGCTTTCTTTATTATAGCAATATTAGTTTGACAGGGGAGTGCAATTTTCCTACACTAGACCTATGATTTATTTCTCACACCGAGGTAAAATTTTTGGTTGCCAGCCCGGTAACGTGGTGCCGAATTTTGTTCAGTCCCATAAGGGCGGTGCGCGCCGCTTTGAGCTGGACGTGCACCTGTTAAAAGACGGGCAACTGGCTGTCCACCATGATTATTTTTTCCTCTGCGCGGCGGACCAGCAAGTGCAACTAGCCGGTTTAACGGCAAAGGACCTAAAAAAATACCCGCTTTATATACCTTGTTGCGAACAAACTTTTCAAGTGCCGCTACTGACGGAAGTGTTGCCGGTTGTGGCGCCGGAATTGGAGTTGTTAAACATAGAACTGAAAAACGACAACAACCTATATCCGGGAATAGAAAGAGCGTTACTTAACACGCTGGCCGCTTACCCGCAGTTGGCCTCTAAAATTTTATTTTCCAGTTTTGATTACGAGACGCTTAAGCGGTTGCGTGCGCTGGCCCCGCAGGCGCGCCTAGGGCTTCTCACGCGTGCATTTGACGTAAATAAAGCCGTAGATTTACAGGCCGAAAGTGTACACTTAAATTGGACCCGATTTACACCTCAAATTGCTACGGCCTGCCATGAAAAAGGCCTCAAGGTTTATTTGTACACCGTTAATGAGATGGATACCGCCAGGCGGCTGGAGCAAGAAGGAGCTGACGGAATTTTTACAGATGAGATAGACAAATTCTTATAAAAAATCCCCCGGACTAACCGGGGGATTTTTTTAATAACCGTAAGGCATTTCCGAGGAGGACGCTTCTGCTTCGCCACCTCCTTGCATACCGTAGTATTGTTCAGGTGTGTAGCGTTTGGGTTTGGTCCAGAGGCGTTTTTCTTTGCGGTAGTCCGCGTCCCTATATTCGCCGGGAATTTTGGGTTGTTGGCGGCTGTCAAAAATGTAAACGCCTTTATCTGTTTCCGGTACGACGTTAAAAATATAGTCCGATTCTACCATCGCCGGGGCCTCGCGCCGTTCCAGCTGGACACTCGGGCCGAGGTCATCCAGATAATCCTGTTCGTTTAAATACAGTTTATGGCGGGGCCGTTTATTGGCGGAAGAACAAGCCGCTAACAAACTTACGGCAATCAACAATACGGCGACTTTGGCAAAAGTTTTCATGGTCGTCTCCTTAAATTCTCCGCTCACCAGATAATATAATGTTTTCCAGCAATAATGCAAGGGTTACGGGCCCCACTCCGCCGGGAACGGGCGAGTAAGAAAACCCACCCGCCGCCAGAGCTTTTTCGTCGCTATCACCACAGAGGTGGTTATCCGTCCAGTTAGTGGAAATATCTATAACCGTTGCGCCCGGTTTTAACCAACCGGTTTGCAATAACCCCGGGCAGCCGGCGGCGGTGCAGACTACGTCGGCATCTTTTACGGCGCGCGGTAAATCGGTGTGTGAGTGACAAAGCGTAACGGTGGCGTTTTTGCACGATAACAAATGCGCCAGCGGCCGGCCTACTGTGCTGGAGCGCCCGATAACGGTTACGGCGGCTCCGTCCAGCTTCACTTGATGAAATTCCAACAACCGCATAACCGCCATGGCGGTACACGGTACAAACCCGGGCAACGCTTGCACTTGTTCCCACGTTTTGCACAAGAATAAACGGCCTAAATTGCCGGTGGACATGCCGTCAATATCTTGTTGCGGGTTTAAAAAATCGGCAAAGGGTGTATCGGCCAGTTGGGCCGGCAACGGCCGCGGGATGAGCACGGCATCGGTAGCTTTATAGTCGGCCAATTCCTTAAGCGCGCGCAAGAATCCGTCCGGCGGGGTATGCGGGTCCAAATCAAAAATATGAGTTTCTATCCCCAGCTGTTCGGCGGCATCAATTTCTTTTTGCAGGTACAATCGTGCGGCATAATCGTCCGAGGACCCCAACGCACACAAGCAAATCGGGCGGCCTAATTTTTGCCAAACGGCGGCGGCCCTTTGTGCCAGGGAAGAACGGATTTGCGTCGCAAGTAAACGGCCTTCTAAAATCATATATATTATTTTAGCAAAATAACGACCAAAAGGCTTTGATTGAAAAAAGACGAGCCAAGTTGCTCTGCCAACGCGGGCCAGCCAAAAGCGCAAAGGACTTGACATCGTTTTTTTTTTTGCTACATTTTGTCTATAAGCCCGTTTATAAGGGGGGACATATATGCAAAATAAAAGTGGTTTGTTGGTGGGATTTGGAGAAGTAAAAGAGGTTATAAAAGAAAAAATAAAAATGTCATTTCTGAACACCCACCACTCGTCATCCCGCAGTGTTTCTATGCGGGATATAGTGGTGGGTGTGCCTAGTGCCCCGTTATACC
>JAKSPG010000110.1 GCA_024405075.1 Elusimicrobiaceae bacterium
ACCGTCAACTAAACACCATTTTCGGCAACGAATAAGAAGGAGTATTTATGAAATTTCCCCGTCTGATTTGTACGCTGGTAAGCGGCCTTTTGCTACTAGGTGTATTTGCGTGTAAAAAACCTACGCAACCGCCTGCGCCGGAAACGGCGGCAGAACAAACTGCGGTACCGACACCCGCTACGGAGCCCCAAGTTGAAACAGTTCCGGTTCCATCTGTGAAAAAATCATCGCCCGAAGAAATACAGGCCCTAATTCAGGCATGTAAAGCAGGCAATTTAGAAAAAGTGAAAGAGTTAATTGACGCCGGAGTAGATGTGAATGGACACGATGATTGGTCGGGTAAAACGCCATTATTTTTAGCTAGCGAGTTGGGAATGCTAGATATAGTAAAATTGTTACTAGATCGTGGGGCGGATGTAAACGCAAAAGCCCCTGATAATTCAGTTGCCATTCACTATGTTACTCCCAAATGTGCAGAACAGGAACTTCTCAGTGTGTTGTTAGGTGCTGGGGCGGATGTAAATGCCAAAGATGTATATAACCGAACAGCCCTTATGTTTGCATCTTGGGAGGGTTGTACTGAGCATGTGAAACAGTTGTTATCTGCTGGTGCAGATGTAAACGTAGAGGATAGCAACGGTGATACTGCGCTAACGAATGCAATGGCTATGGAGAATGAGGAAATCGTCAAACTCCTTAAAGCGGCCGGAGCCAAAGAATAAAATCCTCTTTTTTTTAAAACCCCCGGGTGATTAACCCGGGGGTTTTAGTATATAGGCGGGAAAATGGTACAATATACTATCTTATAAAGCGGGTGTTTTATGGCTAAAAATCTTTCGTTTTCATATTCCAAAATGGGCATGTATAAGGAATGTCCGCAGAAGTACAAATTCCGTTACGTTCACATGCTTCCCGAAAAACCCAAATATTACTTTGCGTTCGGCTCGGCCCTGCACGCCGTGATGGAATTTATTTATAACCCGCAAAAGCCTGTTTTCCCTACGCTCACAGAAGCACTTAAATTCTTTGATACTACGTGGAATAAAACCTCGTTTGAACAAAAAGGGTACGCCTCGGTAGAAAAAGAATTGGAAGGATACGCCGAAGGCCGCCGAATTTTAGAAAGTTACTACGCTCAAAACGCTGCCGCGTTTACCCACCCGCTTTCCGTGGAGACTAAAAGTACGCTGGAAATAGACGGGCTGAATTTAATCAGTATTTTGGACCGCATGGATTATTTGGGTGACGGAAAAATTAAAATTTTAGATTACAAAACCGGCAAGACTGTCCAGCGCGAGCCGGACCAACTTTACATGTACCAAAAAGTGGTGGAAAATTCCCCCGTCATTAAGGCGCTTGTGCAGGCCAAAGACCCGTCGGTAAAAGAGGTGCGCGTTGGGGAACTGAGTTTTTACCATTTGCCTACACTGACCGAAATGAAATTTGAGCGCGCGCCGGATAAAGAAATTTTTTCGTTCTGGCAAGGAGTGCTGAAAATTGCAGATAGTATTCGCGCCGGGAAATTTGATCCTACTCCTGGCGAAAACCAATGCCGCTGGTGCGATTACCGCAACCTCTGCCCCGTGTTTACCGGGAAAGAGTACGGTGCGTCTTCGTCGGTAAAAGAAACCCACGCACTTCCCCCCACTGCGCAAAACCCGCAAGAAGAACTCAGCCAAAAAATTGATCGCTTGGGCGAACTGCGTGCGGAAGCAAAAAAATTAGAGCAAGAAATCATCACGCTCATGCAACAAAATAAATTTGAGCGGCACTTCGGCTCCACCTTTAAGGCAGAGTTAAACACCTGTGAAAAAGTAGAATTAACCGACAATGCCCAAGTGGTGGAACTGCTTACCAAATTGGGTTTATTAGACAAAGTGTTAGTGCCCACCAAAACAACCGTGGTGCGGCTGCTAACTGACGACACGGTATCCGCCAAAGATAAAGAACAACTGCGCGCGTTGGTGCGGCGCGTGCAAGAAGTGCAACTGGCACTGGAAAAAATCGCACAATTACCATGACGTATCAAAAAATGATAGTGGCATTAGATATCGGCACTTCCGGTTGTCGGGCTGCGGCCGTCTGTATGGACGGAACATTGGCCGCGCATCACTACGTGCCGTTAACGCCCGTGCGTAAGGCGGCGGGGTTGTCGGAATATGAAGCCTCGGCCTTGCTACAAGCATCTTTGCAGGCTTTGCAAGCAGTGTTGGATAAAGTCGGCCCGGAGCAAGTGGCTTCGTTGGCGGTTGCTTCCCAACGTTCTACGGTGGTTTTGTTTGATAAAACTTCCGGCCAAGCCGTAGCACCCGTTCTTACCTGGGAAGACGGGCGTTCCCAACAACAAGCGGCGCAAGCACCTATCTCGCAAGAGGAAGTGCACGCGCTTACCGGACTGTATAAAACGCCTTTTTTCTCGGCCTCTAAAATTGCGTGGAGTTTACAGGCCGTGCCGCAAGCCGCGCAAACACTCCATACTGGGAATTTATTAGCCTCTCCGGTGGCCTCCTATTTGATTTGGAATTTTACAAAAGGGGCCGTGTTCGCTACGGATTATACGTTGGCCCAGCGGACACTGTTATTTGATATTACAACCCTTTCTTGGAGTGAAACGCTTTGCCGGGCGTTTGGTATTACCGGTGAAATTTTACCGCAAGTTTTCCCCACTTGTGCCGATTACGGCTCGTATACATACCGGGGAGTGTCTAGCCCGATTACCGTTTGCTCGGGAGACCAGCAGGCGGCTGCCGCGTATTTTAATTTACAACCGCACGAGAGTTTGATTAACTATGGAACGGGAGCGTTTTGGTTATATCACACCGGAGAAAAGCCTGTTTTTTTACCGGGGATGTTGACTTCGCTAGCGGCCGGAGGTGACAAAGCTTCTTACTTATTAGAAGGTCCGGTCAATTGTGCGGCCAGTGCGCTTTTATGGCTTAGAGCGCAGGGAATTACGTTTGAAGATGAGAAAATAGATGAGTTGTGCCATTTAACTACGGAACCGGTATTGTTTTTGCCTGCTCTGGGTGGATTAGGCGCACCGTATTGGGATTATCACGTTTCGGCTGCGGTGGACAATTTATCCCCACGCACCTGCAAGGCCGATTGGGTAGCCGGTGTATTGCGGGCGGTAGCGTTGCGCCTCACCGATATCGCTACCTATTTACGTGTGCACGGGTATGATACTTCAGGAAAAATCCGGGTATCAGGTGGTTTATCACGAATTGGTTATTTGGTTTCTTTCCAAGCCGATATGTTGCAACAGAATTTGTATATAACCGAGCAAGCCGATGCCACGGTGTTGGGGGCTGCCTTACTGGCGGCGCGTGGGGGCAAGATGAGGCCGGAATTTGAGCAGCCGCAGCAGTTGGTTTCTCCGGCTGTTAATGAGAAGGCAGCTAAACAGGTATATCGGCAGTGGCAAACTTTTGTGGCGCGCGTACGTCAAAAATAAGTTTACTTTTTGTGTGAATAAAAAAAACTCCCGCAGGTGGAAATCAGCGGGAGTTTTTTTTTAGTGAGATATTACGTTTACGATTCGGGAGTTGCTTCCTGTTGCTTTTCCAACGCACGTAACGTGGCTGATTTGGGTAGCAATTTTTGAGCCAATGACAAAGGAGTTTCTTGTTGGTTATTGGCATGCCGGATATCTGCCCCCAAGCGAATGAAAAAGAGGGCTACCAAATCGTTTTGGGCTTTAATAGCGTGCATTAGCGGGGTGTTCCCGTCCTGGTCGGGCGCGTCTATTTCTACGCCGGCTTGTGCCAGCAAATCGGCGGCGGCAGACTGGCTGGCGTACGCGCTGTAAGCAGCGGCGTTGCGACCCTGTAAGTCTCGTGCGGATAAGTCAAGTTTTTTCTGGCGTAACAGCAACGAGATACAGTTTGGATGATTTTTTGCTGCCACCAACATTAGTGGGGTCTGGCCATTTTGGTCGCTGTGGTTGTGGTTGGCTTTTGCGGCCAGTAAGGTTTTTAACGACTCGGGCTGATTCTTCTCTATAGCATAAAATACGGGGGTGCGGCCGGAGGCGTCTGGCAAGTTTACTTCCGCTTTGGCGGTTTTAAGTAGATATTTTACGACGGGCAGATTTCCTTCTGCTGCCGCGGCCGACAGTGCACATAAGCCCGTTTGCGAATTTTTATGATTTACTTGCGCTCCATTTGCAATTAACAGCTTTACGTTTTTGAGTAGCCCGCGTTGGGCAGCATAAATAAGGGCCGTATTTCCGGTGCTGTCTTCCGTATTGATAGAGGGCTTACTTACGGCCAATAAAGTTTTTAACATTTTGATATCGTCTACTTTGGCCGCATACATGAGGGCCGTTTTACCAAATTCATCCTGTTGGGTGGCATCGGCCCCGTGGTTAAGTAGGTAAGTAACCACTTCACCTTGCCCGGCAGAAACAGCAGATATAAGCGGTGTAATTCCATAGGCCGACGGCATGTTTGGGTTGGCTTCTCCTTTTTCCACCAGCGTGTGGATAATGGGAAGATTCCCTTTTTCACAGGCGACGGTAAGCGGAGTCAAGCCGGCGTAGTTTTTCTCATTTACATCGATGTGGGTATAAAGTAGAAAGTTGACGCGGTCCAAATCCTCTAATTTAATAGCACGGATAAGCGGTGTGTCGTGAATAAGTTTTTTGACGGCAGTAGTTTCCCGTTGGCCCAATGTTGTACTGGGGTAACTTTTTTGTTCAGCTCCAAACACGGTGCCGGAGTAGACGGCTTTTTTATCACCGGAAGCAGAATTATTATTCCCCCCTAAAGACGTACTGGGATAGTTTTTCTGTTCAGCTCCGAATACCGTGCCGGGATAATTTTTTTGCTCGGCTCCAAATAGGGTGCTGGGATAGTCTTTTTGTTCGGCTCCTAATACCGTGCCGCGATAAATGTCTTCGGTAACTTCCACAGTTGGGGCATTTTGGTCCATGATTTCTTCAATGGACGGAACGCCGCTTGCGGCCGGGCCCTTGGCGTGAGACGCTGTTTTTTTAGGTTTGGCTTGGGCCGCTACTACGACGAATAAAAGGGATAAAATCAGTGCTGAATAACTGTATCTTTTTTTCATTTTTCCTCCTGAGTTCAATACGCTTATATTATAGCAATCCGGCAGAAAAT
>JAKSPG010000111.1 GCA_024405075.1 Elusimicrobiaceae bacterium
TGCGATTGTCACGGCAACGAAGTGCCCGGCCCGGCTGTTCCTTACAAAGTTGGTATCCAAACGCGCGAATGTAATGCGACCAGTGGCGAATGGGGCCCGTGGGGTATGTGTAGCATCGGCGAATGCCAGGAACCTACCTGTTCTTGGCAGGAAGGCACGGCGGAAGCTTTCTTGCAGTATAGTGTAGGTGCTACCTGCGATACCTGTGAACGACAACTGGGTCAAGAAACGTGCGGAGCTTGTACCAAAGCGACCGAGGGGAATACTTGCCCCTCGCAGGTGTCCGCGTGTGAGCCGGGTTGTTTAGACCATCAGGATAGGGTTACCCCGCGTGCGTGGAATGTCTGTGTGGCAGACGGAGGTACCCCGATTTGTATTTCCGTTACACATACGCCGCTGTGTGTGTGTACGACAAGCGATATGGGTTCCAGGCCGTAACCGTTTTTCTTTCCCCCGGTCTAACAAAGCCGGGGGGTGTTTTATTGAAATTGACACGGTCCCCCGTATTTGATACATTTTAGGAGAAGTTTATTTTACAATTAAGGAGCCTCTATGCTGGCTAAAAAGAGTAAAAAGAAAGCGTTTACACTAACCGAGCTACTTGTGATTGTGGTGGTTTTGGGCGTGTTAGCGGCGGTAGTGTTGCCCAAATACCGCAAAGTGTTGGAATCCCGCCGGACGACGGAAGCAGAATCTATTTTAAGCGCAGTGCGTACGGAACAAGAACGCCGCTGTGCGTTGGATAAACCATATTTGAGGGATTTATCTAAGCTGGGCGATTTGGTCCGCACCTCAGAAAGTAACTACTATACCTATGCCACCTTGGCTTCCGGTTCGGGGGCTTCGGCTTCCAGCAAAGGGGATTTGAATTACCAGTTGGTTATGCCCTCCTATGCGGACGGACGCATTTGTTGCAGTGGGGAGGCCTGTACCCAACTCAATAAAGATTATCCGTTGTGCGACTCAATGACCAATATCGTGTACGACAATGCTTGTTTGACCGATGTAGGTATCGTGCCGCCTGCACCGCCCGCCAGTTGTGTCGCCGGTTCCAGTGAGGACCGCTCCTGTGAGGCCTGCCCGGGAGTAACAGGGACCCAGCACTGTACCTGTGACGCCAACACCGGCGAGTGGGATTGCGGAGACTGCTTCGCCCCGGAGTGCGAACCGACGGACTGCACGCCCGGCGAAACGCAAAACGAACGGTGCGGGTGTCAAAATGCCGGGAGCATGAAAAGAACCTGTACACCAAACGGCATCTGGGGGCAATGGAGTTCCTGTGATGTGGCCCTGGCATGTAAGTATGAATGGATATACACGGGGACGGAAACTAGTGCTGGAACCAGCGGACTTGGATATGGAACTTGTGAGATGTGTAGACATGATCTTGCCAATGCGGGCGGTATAGCCGCTTGTGGACCGTGCAGCGCATCCAATGTAAATCGGCCGTGTTCAGTATCGAGAGAATGTAAGTGTAACGGATATTGTTGGGGGGAAGCAAAGGGCGGTGGTGAAGATGGCGGAAAAGGCATGGTCCAACCTCCGGGCGGCGGTGGCGGGGAGTGTGGTAATGAAGACGACTGTGCTGCCGTGGGAAAGGTACCTGCGTGTAACTTAATATATGACACGTATTCGTGTCTAGCGCGGCCCCAATTCCTATAACGATTATTTTGTTTCCCCCGGGTTTTTACCCGGGGGTTTTTTTCGCGGTAAAAATTACTTTACAAAAACAGGAAAGATTTCTACAATAAACATGTTGGTATATTCCCCGTCAGATAATCGGGTCAAAAAAAAGAGGTATTGCATGGGTATTACAGTATTGGTTGTTATTTTAGTAATTGGTTTTGCGGTATATGCTGTGGCAACGTATAATAGCTTTATCACACTTCGCAACCGCGTTAAAGAAGCGTGGAGTGATATTGAAGTCCAAATGAAACGCCGCTATGATTTGATTCCCAACCTGGTGGAAACAGTCAAGGGGTATGCCACGCACGAAAGTTCCACCCTGGAAAAGGTCATCCAGGCGCGTAACATGGCCATGGCCGTCAACCGCGAGGATATCAAAAAACAATCGTCTTCGGAAAATGTCTTGACGGGAGCCTTGAAATCCGTTTTTGCGTTAAGCGAAAATTATCCTGCCCTGCAAGCGAATACCAACTTTTTGGAATTACAGCGCGAACTGCGCGACACGGAAGATAAACTGCAGGCCGCCCGCCGCTTTTACAACGGCAATGTGCTGACGCTTAATACAAAAGTGGAAAGCTTCCCCAGCAACGTGGTAGCTGCTTTGTTCCATTTTGAAAAACAGGACTTTTTTGAATTGGACGAAGCCGACCAGGCTGCCCGCCAGGCCGTACAAGTAAAATTTTAGTCCGGCCGTATGGCTACTATCTACGAACATATAGAAGAAAACAAGCGGCGCACCGTGCTGCTTGTTTTGTTATTTCCGCTGACGTTTGTGCTGCTGGTGTTGATGACTTTTGGCGTGCTGGTGTTCTTATCCGGCGGCGGGGCGGAGCCGTCCGTCTCGTTTTATAACTGGACGCTTACGCAGCAACAGGCTGAGCTGGCCTACCTGGCCTTTTGGATAGCTCCCGCCGTGTGGTTGCTGGCTATGCTGTGGATTGTGTTTGCGTATTTCCAGGGTGATAAAATGATGCTTAGCGGCGTAGGCGCCGTGCCGGTTACCCGCCGCGACCAGCCCGAAATTTACCGCCTGGTAGAAAACTTGTGTATTTCGCGCGGGTTGCCCGTACCCCAAATTTACATCCTGGACGAGGACTCCCTCAACGCGTTTGCTACCGGGCGCGACCCGCAACATGCTTCTGTGGCACTTACCAAAGGAATCATTAAGCGTTTGGAACGGGTGGAGTTGGAAGGAGTGGTGGCGCATGAATTGGCTCACGTGGAAAATCGCGATATTCGTCTCATGCTTATCACGGTGGCCGGCATTTCCTTTTTTACGCTGGCGGGCGAGATATTACTTCGCAGCGGCTTGCGTTCTTCCTCCGGGCGCGGTCGTAGCAAAAATAACGGTGCGGCCGTGATAGTCGTGTTGGGTTTGGTATGTTTGCTCTACGGATATTTAATTGCGCCGCTTATCCGGTTGGCGGTTTCGCGTCGGCGGGAATATCAAGCTGACGCTACCGCCGCACTCACCACGCGCAACCCGCGTGCGCTGGCCAGTGCGTTAAGTAAAATTTCACAAGACAGCCGGGTGGAAGTTTTGGACAAACGCGAGAGTATGGCCGCTATGTGCATTGCTAACCCGTTGGAGAGTATGGGGTTGTTTTCTGCGTTGTCCGGCCTGATGGCCACACACCCGCCCATTGAAAAACGCATCGCCGCATTACTGGAAATGGATCGTCCTTCCTACGGAGCTCACTAATGCCGATTGCCTATACATACATAGACCGTAACAAACGCCGCAGTGTGTGGTTTATTGTTCTTTTTGCGGTGGCGTCTGTGGTATTTACGTATGTGGCAACACTGGGTTTTTATGTGCTTTTGGGGGCGCTGGATTATTTGCGCCCGACGGGGTTTTTAACCTGGGGGAGTACACTCTCCCAGGCCTGGTTGCACACGTTACAGGCCTGCCGTTGGCTGGTACCGGTGTGCGTGCTGATATCGGCTTTTTGGGCACACTTGGCCCTTACAGAAGGTGACGAACTGGTGTTAAGCCGCATCCCCGGCGTGCGGTATTTGGCGAAGTTTGAAGACGAGTCCGAGGCCAGTACGTTATTAGAAAATTTAAGCATTACGGTTGGGATGCCGACGCCGCGTTTGTATGTGTTGGCTGATTCGTCCATGAACGCGTTTACGGTAGGGGTGCGGCCGGAGCGTGCGGCGGTGGTGGTTTCCGAAGGGTTGTTAAAAAATTTGGACCGTACCCAACTGGAAGGAGTTTTGGCGCACGAGCTGGCACATATCCGCAATTACGACGTACGAACCATGACGGTATTGGTAACGTGTTTAGCCTTTTTTACTTTTGCCGGAGAATATTTATTTTACGGTACAGAAAAAGAAAATATCTACGACGAAAACGGCCTTGAATTGCGCCGTATGTCACGCCGGACAGGTTTTTTGGCGTACATTGGGCTTATGATGTTAATTTACGGTTACCTACTGGCCCCATTGATACGGTTGGGACTTTCACGCACGCGCGAGCGGCTGGCCGATGCCGACCCCGCCTTAATCACCCGGCACCCGCGTGCCCTGGCTCGCGCACTGTGGCGCATCAGTGCAGACAGCCGCATTGAAGCACTGGATAGTTCGGTCCTGCTGGGGGCCATGTGTATTGCTACGCCGGCGGGCCGCCCGAATTTTTTTGAGCGTATCAGCGGGTTGTCTTCTTCCCACCCACCGGTGGAAGAACGCATCTATGCCCTAAACGATATGGATGGTATGTTTGAGCAATTCCCGACCGCGCGCTAATCTTAAAAAAAGCTTTTCTAAACCGTCTTAAAAAACTACAATAATAGTAGGCTTTTTAAGAGGTGCGTATGCTGGATTTAACCAAATCGGCCAAAGAAACGGTGTACATGAAAATCGTCCGCGTGTTGCTGGCGATGTGTTTTTTGGTCGTTCCGCTGTTGTTTTTTACCGACTTAACCGCTAACCCTTTTTTCATCCAAGACTGTCTGCTCTATGTGCTTATCGCGTTGATTTACGGCACGCTGGCTGTTAAATTTTTGCGCACGCGGCCGATAGATTTCACTAAAACTTTTTTTGATTTGGCCTTTTTTCTCTACGTGCTTGCGTGCGTGGTGGGGTGGCTGTCGGCCGTTTCATCGGCGCCACAGGCGTTGCGCCAAACTATGTTTTACGGCCTGTTAAATTACGGCAGCTTGTTGTTAGTGGTTTGCGTCGGGGCGTACATCATCAGCAAAAATATTGTATTTTGCGGAACGATTGAAAGCAAGACAAATTACATTTTGTTGTTTTTGGCATGGGGGGGACTTTGGTTTTTGGCTCCCGTATTAA
>JAKSPG010000112.1 GCA_024405075.1 Elusimicrobiaceae bacterium
AGTGAATTTTTAACGGGGAAACCTATGTTAGAATTAGATTTGCATTGTAAAATAGAAGAGGATAGCTTTTCGCGGGTGATGTTTGCGGTGCGCGTGCTTATTGGGGCGGTGCTGTTGTATTTCTCGGCGGGATGTTTGTTATACTACCGCGATTTTTTGTATAACGCGGCCCGGTTTGGTTTGCCCGGCCCAGCGACGGCACTAGCGTTACTTGTCGGTCAAATCGTTTTGGCGCTTCTTTTCATATTAGGTTGGTTTACCCGGTGGGTATCGGGGATGATTGTTTTGTGTTGTGCCGCGTGTGGGGTTGTGTTTTTTGCGGCAGATCTCAATAAAATTTATGTGGTACTTTTAGCACTGCTTATAGCGGCCTTGTTGCCGTGTGTCTGTTTAGGACCGGGCAAAATTAGCTTGGATTATAAACATGCCGTGCATCGCGCAGCAAAAACTTTCAGAGGATAATTATATGGCAAATCAGGCAGAGAATTCTTCTTACATCAGTTTGGCAAATAAATACCGTCCGCAGACGTTTGCCGATATGGTCGGCCAGGACAGTATTTCCAAAACACTCCAAGACGCATTAGAGTTGGGGCGTATTGCCCGTGCTTATTTATTTTACGGGCCGCGCGGTTGCGGTAAAACGACCACCGCGCGTATCTTGGCCAAAGCACTTAACTGCACCGGCCACGGAGAAAATAAACCCACGGCGCAGCCGTGTGGCAAGTGTCCCCAATGTTTAGAAATTGCCCAAAGTGCCGATTTAGATGTGTTGGAATTGGACGCCGCCAGCAATACGCAAGTGGAAAAAGTGCGCGAAGCGATCATTGATACGGTGGCATTAGCCGCCACACGCGACCGCTTTAAAGTGTTTATTTTAGACGAAGTTCACATGCTTTCTGCCAGTTCGTTTAATGCCCTGTTAAAAACCATTGAGGAGCCGCCGGCTCACGTAGTATTTATCTTGGCTACGACTGAAAAACACAAAGTCCCCGCTACGATTGTCAGCCGTTGCCAAACCTTTCGTTTCCGCCCGTTAACCGTAGATGAAATTACGACACATTTGTTGGATTTATCCGGTGCGGAAAATATAGATTTAACCCCTGCGGCTGCCAAAGTAATTGCCAAAAACGCCGGCGGAGCCATGCGCGACGCGCTGACACTATTGGACCGTGCCATTGCTTTTTGCGGCAACCGTATTGACGAAAAAACGGTGGGCGATATGTTGGGGTTAACACCGGACGATTTAATTAAACAGGCAGTTGGTGCGTTGGTACAAAAAGACAACAACGCCTTACACCAAGTATTTGAGACCATTCAAACGGAAGGGTTTGACGCTAACTCATTTTTAAAGGACTTAAAAAATGCGTTAGGCGAAGCGTTCTACTTTGCGTTGGGGCAAGGGGAAGAACCATTTGACGGAGCCAAAGACATTTTGCAATCCGTAAGCCCGGGCTTTCTGGCGCAGGTTTCCCGCAAAATTAACAAAATTATAGAAGAAGTTAAATTTTCCGATAACGCACTTATCAGTGCCGAAGTCGGTTTGTTTACGGTCATGGACAGCTGCCTGGACATAGAAAATTTAGTCCGCCGGTTGGAAGCCTTGGAACGCGGGGAAAGTATTCCTCCTAGCAGTGGCCCGTCAATCCAAACCGTAGCGCCACGTATGCAAGCGGCTGTTGCTCCCAAACCTAAACCGGTGCAAACCGCGGCAGTTGCTACTTCGCAGGAACAAGAGGCACTGGCCCCGCAACCGACGCTTTCCAACCAACAATTATGGGAAAAAATGCTGAAGCATTTTGAAAAAAGCCCGTTTGTGTATGATGTGATGCTGAATTGTTCCGTTTCATTTAAAGGAAGTGCATGGACGCTCCATTTTGCGCCCGGTAAAGGGTTTTACCAAATTCAGGCACAAAGTAAAATTGCCGATTTGGTAAAAGCCGCAAAACAGCTGGGTGGCCAAACGATTACAATTGAATTAGCGGCCGCCAATCCAGCCGCAGCTGTGCAGAAAACAGCCGCCCAAAAACAAGCCGTTTTAAGTAAAAAAAATGAAATTTTAGACGAGCCGCCACTGGCGGATCCACAGACGTTTTCGGTAGCGTCGCCTTCGGTTAACGCGCCGGAAGAAGTTAAAGAAGTATTGGACATGTTCCCCGGAGAGTTGTTAGCGTAAGTCATGAAAAGTCTAGACCGTTTTATCCGCGCACTTCGTAGGTTGCCGGGCGTAGGGCCCCGACAGGCCGAGCGGTTTGCCGCTTATTTTTTGCGCACTTCACAGGGAGAAACGGAAGAATTTATCAGCGCGCTGACGGCACTTAAACAGGGCATCAAGTTGTGCCGGGTTTGTTTTTGCTATAGCGAAGCGGATGTATGCCCCATTTGTTCAGATGATGACCGCGACCACAGCCAAATCTGCGTGGTAGAGGATCCGCAGGATATTGAAGCGATTGAGAAAACCGGTGCATACAAAGGGTTATATCACGTATTGCACGGGGCTATTTCGCCGTTGGACGGCCGCGGAGCCGAGCAAGTAAAAGTGCGCGAATTGTTGGCGCGTATTCAGCAAGCAAGTCCAGCCGTGCGCGAAGTGATCCTCGCCACGGACCCGGACAGCGAAGGCGAGACCACGGCGTTATACCTGGCTGATTTACTGCGTGGGCAGGTAGAGCAAATTACGCGCATCGGTTATGGGGTTCCGCTGGGGGGAGATATTGATTACGTGGACGAAATGACGCTGGGCTATTCCCTCAAAGGACGCACCAAACTTTAATGCATCCCGATGTATACAAGCGGCCGCTGTTTTTGTTGTTGGTGGCCCTGATTATAGGACTTACTTGTTTTTATCATCCCGCCCCCGGCAAGCGGGATGTTTCTCGTTTCCTGCCGCAAAAAGAAGTTACCCTGGCCGGGCGGGTGGAAAGCTTTGCGATTCGTAAAAAAGATAAACAAAATGTGTGGATTTCCGTCTCTGCTGTCAACGGATACGCGGCCAGCGGCCGGGTATATGCACGTATAGACGGCCCTGCCCCGCAATGGAAAGACACCGTGCTACTTGCCGGGAAATTACAAGTCCCCTACGGCGTAGATTTACCCGGTAATTTTGATTGGCGCTCGTATTTAGCTTCCAAATATACCTTTGCCGAAATGAAAGCTTCGCAAACACTTGTGGTGGACCGAGCCGCTTGGCCCTGGCGGGTTATCAGGGCCGTCCGTAGTGATATCTTGCGTGTGTTTGAAATGTCTTTCCCGGAGCCTTTGTCTGGTATTGCCAGCGGTATTTTGCTGGGCGAACGCGGCGAATTTTCTCCCGAATTATATACTGCTTTTCAGGATAGCGGAGCGGTGCATTTATTAGTGGCTTCCGGCGGGAATGTGGGGTTTGTTACGCTGATGACGTTGGCTGTTGGGGTGCTACTGGGTTTGCGCCGGCGGTTGTTGCTGGTGGTCGCTTTATTTACAGCGGCCGGTTATACGCTAGTGGCCGGGGCGGATGCTCCGCTGTTGCGCGCGTATTTAATGGCGGCCAGTGGGTGTGTGGGTTATTTCCTGGGGCGCAACAGCGGTATCTTTCAAGGGTTAGTGTTGGCGGGGCTGTTGATTTTATGTTTATCCCCTGCGGCCGTGTTTGAAACGGGATTTCAAATGTCTTTTTTAGCCACGGTGGCGATTGTTATTTTCCTAAACAATTACCGAGTCCCCGGTTCCTGGCCTAAAGCGGTTCGCTTTTTTACCCAAATTTTTCTGGCTACGCTGGCGTCACAATTGGCATTGCTACCTGTATTTACCAACGTGTTTTACAAAGTTTCTCTGACGGGGCTTTTATCTAATATGGTGTTAGTTCCATTTGCTTCGTTTTTGATGGGGCTGGAATTTGCCTATTATGTGTTTTCGGTATTGCACGTAGGGATATTACTGTATTATCCGTGTTTGTGGAGCCTTTCGTTATTTCAATACTTGGTGGAATTTTTTGCTTCCTTTCGTTTTTCGGCCTTTTCGGTTACGGCGTGGTCTGCCGGCAGTGTGGCGGCCTATTATGTGGTGTTGTTTTGGGCCAGCCAACTGCCTCATAAAAAGTTTGCGCGGCGATTATTCGTGCCCTGTTTTGTGTTGGCGGCGTGTAGCTTTTGCTGGGGGTATTGGAGCAGTAGCCGCCCGGTTGCGTATTTGGTAAGCGAGTGGAATAAACGGGCCGTTATGGTGCGGGTACAAAAGGGAGAAGCCCTCGTTTTTAATGACGGAATTTCCGAAGAAAAATTGCGCCGGGCGTTCTGCGCGCTGGGGCTTAGCCGGGTAACGTTTGCGGCGGGGTTTGATGCATCTTCTATCGTGCTTGATGGTTTATCTTCGCTAACACCGCGGCCGTTTGTTTCACTATGGCCGGGAGAGGAAACGGCCGTACCGGGCGGAACGGTCCGCGCCCGTTGGGAGTTACGCCGTGCCTCGGATGGACATGTGTGGGAAGATACGGGGTATTACAATCCGGCGCGCAGTTCTCTTTCGTATTGCGTGCGTCATCGTGCCAAAGAAATTTGTATCGGCGGGCGCGGCCGGTTTGTGCGTTTGTCCGACGGGAGAATAGTTGACAGTATTTTGAATAAGACCGTGCAAACCGCTTGGTAATTACAGCGATACGGGTAGTTGCCCTTGAGCGATCCGGTCCCTCAACAAAACTTCTGCCGCCGTTTGCTGGAACGCAGGCGCTGGGCTAAAAGTAAAAATAGTAGCTTGTGCGTTTGTGTTTTGTGGTAATGCCCACGGGCTGGCAAACAAAAGACATACCGTTTTTTGGGCTTGTTGCAAGGCGTGCCGCAGACGTTCTTCGTCCGCTTGTTCCAGGGCAATTTTTCCTTGAAAAGCCTGGTAACGCCGGAAGCAAAGCACCAGCAACATTTCCGTTTTTTCTCCGGCAAACGCTTGCCCCTGTACCGCGCGTTCCAGCCGGGTTTGCAAGGATGGGGCAGAGGCTCGCGG
>JAKSPG010000113.1 GCA_024405075.1 Elusimicrobiaceae bacterium
GTCGTTTACATAGCAAGTAAGCGGGATCATTACTTCCGGAATGGCTTTAATGCCTTCTTTAATCAAGTCCGCAGCGGCTTCAAAAATCGCGCGCGATTGCATGGAAGTAATTTCCGGATACGTCACACCCAAGCGGATACCGCGGTGCCCCATCATCGGGTTGACTTCATGCAGTCCGGCGGCGCGTTCTTTAAATACCGCCATAGAAATACCGAGTGCTTTGGCCAGTTCTTGTTGTTTTTCGGGCAAGGTCGGCACAAATTCGTGCAACGGCGGATCCATGAGGCGCACCGTTACATGGCAACCGGCCATGGCTTTGAGCGTGGCCTTGATTTCTTTTTTCATGTGCGGGAAAAGTTCGTCCACAGCGGCTTTACGTTCTTCTTCATTGCCGGAAAGAATCATTTTGCGCAAGATGAAAAGCGGTTTATCGGAATTTTTACCGTAGAACATGTGCTCAATGCGGAAAAGACCAATACCTTCAGCACCGAATTTGCGCGCTTTAATCGCATCATCTTCCGTATCGGCATTGGCGCGAACTTTGAGGGTGCGGACTTTATCGCACAGCGCGAGGAAATTGGCCAAATTTTTGTTGCCTTCGCCGGCGGCTAACATTTTCAAGGCACCGGCATAGACGTAACCTTTGGTACCGTTTAAGGTAATAGCATCGCCTTCTTTGTAAGTCTTACCGCCCATTTTGACGGTTTTCTTGTTAAGGTCAATTTCCAATTCGCCGCAACCTACAATGCAGCATTTACCCCAACCGCGCGCCACAAGTGCCGCGTGCGAGGTCATACCGCCGCGTTGGGTCAAAATACCGGCTGCTGCGCGCATCCCTTCAATATCTTCGGGGTTGGTTTCTTCGCGCACTAAAATAGCGTTGACGCCTTTTTCTTGTAAGTCAATAGCATCGGCGGAGTTGAAAACGATTTGACCGCACGCACCGCCCGGGCCGGCAGGTAAACCCTGCGCAACCGGTTTGGCACCGGCTTCGGCTTTCGGGTCAATGGCAGGGAGTAACAATTCCCCTAACTGCGCCGGCGTAACACGCAAGACGGCTTCTTCTTTGGTGATCAGGCGTTCTTTGACCATGTCTAACGCCATTTGTACCGCGGCCGTACCGTTGCGTTTACCCACGCGGCATTGGAGCATCCACAAGCGTTGGTTTTCAATGGTAAACTCAATGTCCAACATATCGTGGAAGTGTTTTTCCAATTTCTTTTGAATTTGGTCCAATTCTTTGTACACCTTGGGCATTACTTTTTCCAAGGTGGGCAAGTTTTTGGAGTGGGCATTGGTGGACCATTTGTTCATCGGAGACGGTGTGCGGATACCGGCTACCACGTCTTCGCCCTGGGCGTTGATTAAATATTCGCCGTAGAAGTGGCTGTCGCCATTGCCGGGGTTGCGGGTGAAAGCCACGCCGGTGGCACTGTCGTCACCCATATTACCGAACACCATGGTCTGCACGTTGACGGCAGTACCCCAATCGTGCGGGATGTTTTCAATGTTGCGGTAGGCAATCGCACGTTTACCGTTCCACGAAGCGAACACCGCCCCGATAGCACCCCAGAGTTGTTCCATCGGATCGTCCGGGAAATCTTTTTTGAGTACTTTTTTGACGGTTTTCTTAAATTCTACGCACAATTTTTTCAGCTCTTCGGCCGGGATTTGGGTATCGTCTTTTACGCCGAGTTTGGCCTTTACATCACCCATCATGCCGTCTAAAATTTTGCGGATGCCTTCGCCGTCCTTGGGTTCAATACCGGCGGCTTTTTCCATTACTACGTCGGAGTACATCATAATAAGGCGGCGGTACGCATCGTACACAAAGCGGGCATCGCCGGTTTTGGCAATCATACCCGGAATGGTTTTTTCCGTTAGACCAATGTTTAAAATGGTTTCCATCATACCCGGCATAGAAGCCCGCGCGCCGGAGCGTACGGAAACTAACAGCGGGTTGGTTTCGGAACCGAACACTTTTTTGGCTTTGCGTTCTACTTCTTTGAGGTTAGCCAAAACGTCGGCTTGTAAAGTTTTGGGATAGGTACGTTTGTTGTTCCAATAGTAGGTGCAGACTTCGGTGGTAATGGTGAAGCCGGGGGGGACGGGCAATTTAAGTTGGCCGGACATTTCAGCCAAGTTGGCGCCTTTGCCACCCAAAAGTTCTTTCATTTTCCCGTTGCCTTCGGCTTTGCCTGCTCCGAAGGAATAGATGTATTTTACTGCTTTTTTAGCGGTCGTTTTTTTAGCCGCTTTTTTTACGGTTTTCTTTACCATCTTCGGTTTGTTTTTCTCCTGGATAAAAATAAAACTGCCGCGGACTTGCGCCCGCTTTGTTACCTTATATATTGTAGTATATTTGGGGGAGAAATGGAAACGAGGTAAAATTTCAATATGTATACTCTCCGTAAGCCGAGTGATTTGTTTTACCTGTCTCGGCTTGACAAACTTTGGCCTGAATAGATTTATCTTGGTCTACAAAAACCTGACAAATTCGTCGGTCATTTGTTAGAATTTGATAAAGCATATGGATGCTATTATCACTGCAATAAATACTATTTAAGTCGTTCAAGACACACAGAACTGATTTCCCTACTTTTCGTTGTTCCAAATGCTCCTCAACCGGTTGTCCTACATCCAAATCTAGTTCATCAAAAACAGTAGTATATTTCCCATTCGCCAAAAAATATCTTTCTTTTGCTTGGTTAATAGCATGCGTGATATGTTTTAGAGAAGCGTACCGAGTTTTAACTACCGCTTTTTGATACTGCGGCAGTGCTACCGCGGCCAGGATACCGATAATCAGCACAACGACGAGCAGTTCAATAAGCGTAAAACCTTGCTCTATATTAGGCAACGTTTGGTTTACATTTCGTACAACATTTTTCACATCATTTCTTTTTTTCATTTTTTTTCTCCTTTCACAACTTTTCAATATAAAAACAAAGACGGCTGTTTGTTGAGCATTTCCAAGCTCCCAACAAAACAGCCGCCTACCCATATTGATTAAAAATCAAATACAGGATTTGGCGCCGGTGAAAAAACGGGTAATTAGTCCGTTTCATCGGCACTAACGGCTGTTTTTGGTTTGGAAATGCTTTTGCGTTCGCAAAAGAGCGGACCGTAAGGTCCTCCAAAAACAGTACGATTTATCTATGGCCTCGTTAAGGCCGCTGCAAAACTAATAAATCCTCACTTAAAGAAAAAAATCATCCTCATTTTATTATAAAACATTATTACGAAAATAAAAAATTTATTTCTCTTTCAAATACTCGCCGCATCGTTCAAGCAAATTTTTCTTGCGCCAGCGGCGGGCGCCCATGTCAACGCCAAAAGGGCCTAGGTCCTTTTGTCCCAAAAAACGTAGGTCCAAAGGCCCTTGCATCTAATCCGCATATAAGAAATAATAAGTAGTGTAGCATGATCTTTATATACACCACAGGAGAATGACCAATGCGTAAATCGTTAAAAGTATTACTCACGCTTTCGGTAATGCTTGCCGTCGCAAACGGGTCTTTTGCACAAGAGGAAAATAAAATTGCTCGAAGTGTCAAAGAAACCGCAGCGAAACAGCAATCCATTATGCCCAAAAGCGTGATTCCCGTTTCTATGAAGCACTACTACGACGAGTTTTTCAACCCGTCTTCCGCGCCCGTTCCGGTCAAGTTCGGCACGTCCGGCCACCGCGGAGAACTAGGTGCCGGCTTTTGCGCCTTGCATGCCAAGGCGGTCGCACAAGCCGTTGCGCGTATGCATAAAGAACAAAACATCACCGGCCCGATTTTAGTGGGCGGCGATACGCGCCTTATGTCGCGCGATACGGCAAACATTTGTGCGCAGGTGCTCGCGGCCAACGGCTTTGAAGTCATCTTGCCCGATATACCGGTGCCGACGCCCGTTTTCTCGTTTGAAATTTTAGAAGGTCGCGCCAGTGCCAGTTTGAACGGAACGGCCAGCCACAACCCGCCTGAAGATATGGGGCTCAAATATAACTCCGATAACGGCGGGCCGGCCGGTAAGGACGTTACTTCACTCATTGAAAAATACGCCAACGAGTATATGAAGGACCCGTCTCAAATCAAAATGATGCCCTTGGAAGAAGCCTATCAAAAGGGCCTTGTGCGTAATGCCGACGTGGTTACCCCTTACGTTCAAGCGTTAGGTAAAAAAATTGATTTTGCCGCGATTGCCGCTTCTGACCAACGTTTTGCCTTGCACCCGATGGGCGGAACCGGCTTGCCGTATTACCGCATGATTAAAGAGATGTATAATCTCCAAAACGTGGATATCGTCAGTACGGAAATTGACCCCACGTTCTCTTTTATCCCGGCCGATAATACCGGTAAAATTCGTATGGATCCGTCCTCGCGCTATGCCATGGTGGAACTGATAGATTACGTCAATCAGGGGATTTACCAATTTGCCGGTGCAAGCGACCCGGACGCCGACCGCTTCGGTGCGGCTACCGAAAAAGGCGGTTTGCTTATTCCCAACCACGCGTTGCCGGTTATGGCAGACTATTTAATCCGCCATCATAAAGTACCCGGTGCCGTTGCGATTGGCCGCACGATCAGCACCACCGGATTACTGGATCGTATTGCCGAAGCAAACGGCTTGCAATTAGACGAAGTGAATGTAGGGTTTAAGTACTTCGTAGACGGGCTCTACAACAACCGTTACGTGCTTGCTGGTGAAGAAAGTGCCGGTATGTCTTCGGGTAACTGGACCACCGAAAAAGACGGCATTTACGCTGTATTTTTGCTGATGGAAATTACCGCCAAAGAAGGCGATATCGCCACGCTCTACAAGCAAGTAGCCGCCAAATACGGCGGGGAACCGATTTACGGACGTTTAGATTTGCGTGTAGATCCCCAAGTAAAAGCGCGCGTAAAAGCCATGAAGAAAGACTGGTATGACCTGGTGCTGATGGACATAAAGAT
>JAKSPG010000114.1 GCA_024405075.1 Elusimicrobiaceae bacterium
AATTGTTTGACGGCTACAGCTTGTGTGTGTGGGCATTAGGGGTGTGGCTGGCGGTGCGGGTGTTGCGTAAATTAGTGCAGGAAAATATTTTGGTACTCATGTTTGTAGCGGTATTTTTGGCATGCTGTTACGGTGTGCTACAGGCGTTGGGACTGGAATTTTTATGGCCCTTTGAAATTAACCAATTTGCCACGCGCGCTTTCTCCACGTTTGGAAATCCTAACTTTTTATCGTCGGCTGTAGTGATGTTGTTGCCGGCACTTTTGGTATATTACATGCACACCAATAGCAAAAAAGATGTGTGCGTGTATGGTCTTTTGGTGTTGGTATATATTTTATTTTTATCGTTCGGGCTAGCGCGTTCGTGTTGGTTGGGGGCGTTGTGTGCGTTAATTATGATGTGGATGTTTGGCACGTTGCGTTCGCTTATTTGGAGACGTAAAGGGCGCGTTTTTCTGCTGGCGGTATTGGCCGTGGGTGTAGGTTGGGGTTCGGTATATATGGACGGAGCCGATCGCCCCAGCCCGGTAGCGGCCCGAGCACAGGAATTGACACAAGTAACTCCGACTAATTTCACGTTGAAAGTAGACCGCCGAAATATTTTTCAATCTATGCATCAGCGGTTGTTTATGTGGGATGTGGCCAAGGAGATTTTTCTTGTGCGTCCGGTGATGGGTAGCGGACTTGGAAATTTCCAAATAGCGTTTGCGCACAGCCAACCTACAACGTTGCTACGCTATCCGAATTTGCGTGCCTTAAAAACCATTACGCCCGCACCGCATAACGAATTGTATTTTCAATTAGCACAGGGGGGGATCGTCGGGCTGGGGCTATTTTTGTTTATGGTTATGGGGCTCTTTTTAGAGGTGCACGATTTCGCCGCACATAAAAAAGAAGGCGATAAAAAACAACTGCTTCAAGCGTTATTTTGCGGTATTTTGGGAATGCTGGCAGATAACATGCTTAACATTTCGTTGCACGCCGTAGTTCCGGCTTTTTTGTTTTGGTGGATTGTCGGCGCAGAAGTAAGTGGGGTGGGTAAGGAGGAGCGCAAAATTCTCGTGACGGCCAACCCAGTTACTAAAACGGTTGCCCTGTCTGTGATGGTGGGCAGCTTGGCCGTCGTGTTATGGCAGGTGGATTGGCTCAACAGCGAGTTTCGTTTCTTTGCCGGACAGAAAGCACTGGCACAAGGTAATTATGCTCTGGCTGAAAAAAATTTCTCCACGGCTCTTTCGTTGTATCCGGCTAATACGGAGGCCGGGTTTCGTTTAGGTAATTTGTTGGCCGCGCAAGGAAAGCCCTCGCAGGCGTTAGCTGTGTTTGAAAAAACATTGTCTGCCGCTTCATATTACGAGGAAGTTTATTTCCGTGCGGCACTGGCGGCTTTGGGTGCGGGGGACCGTAAAAAAGCCGTACATTATTTGATGGAAAATTTGAAATTGCATCCTTATCATTTACAAGGGTACCGGATTCTGTCACAGCTATTATACGACGATGTGATTTATGCAGGTTCCGACCAATTGGCCCTGTTGGAACGCGGACTAAAATTATTTCCGTACGAAACAGGATTATGGCGTTTGGCGGGTGAAATCTACACGAAATTAGGTGAAACGGAGTACGCAAAAAATATTTATAAACAAGGCTTAACGGTGGATACGTTGGACCGTGAACTGCTGACGCGATTGGAAAAATTGTACGCCACTGAGCCATCAAAACCTACGGTGTTAACACAAGCAAGGCAGTTGCAAAAATATGCCGATAAAGCCAACCGCTTTGACAAAATGTCTCCGTATTACCAACAACGATTGCGTAACGACATTGAATCGTACATGCGAACCTATCCACAAGATACGAACGGAGCTATTTTGCTAGCGCGTGTGTTGTCGCTCTCTGGCAACGATATTAAATCTAAAGAAGTGTTAGAAAAAATACTAGCTAAGTACCCGGATGATTTGTGGGCCAATTTAGCATTGTCCACGTTATTTTACAAGGCAGAGGACCCGCAAGCGGCCGCCCGGTATTTACAAGATGTGTTGTTTTATTACCCGGATAACGAGTTGGCAAAAAGCCGTTTAAACGTGTTGGGAAAATGATTCTTTCCCCCGGGACGGAGAAAATTGCAAAATATTTTCTTTACAAATGGTCCGAAATTGCTATAATTCTAGTATCCGGTTTGTCGGTGGAAAATTTGGCTGGTTTTTAAAACAGGAAAAATTGATGACGAACAAAAAATTTAGCGGTAAAAATTTATGGGTAGTGTTGGTTGGTTTTTTTGCGTTCGCGGCGGCCCATGCTGCGACGATAGTCCCTCCTCCTACTCCGGCAGAGCAATTGGAAAAAGGGATTGAACTTTACAACAACCACAAAGACGATGAGGCGTTGGATTATTTTGTGGATGTAATGATTAATGGTTCGCGCGAAGAAATGAATTTGGCAAACCGCTACCTGAATTTAATGCACGATCGGGTGGGTGGTATCCAAAAAGTATCGCCGGAAGATTTGCCGATAACCGTGAATGAAAAAGGTGAAGTGCAAGGCCCGTGGTATGCGGCAGAATCCGAGCAAAAAGCATTAACGGAATGGGTGGAGGATCAACGTCCGCCCGAGCAACAAACGGTGCAGCAACCGGCGCAACAACCGGAAGTTGTTGCGGTTACCAGCGAAGAAAAAGGTTGGTTTGCCGAAGGTGTTGATTTAACGCCTGGTAACGTTCACGATGAACCGGTGTGGGAAGGCGCTCCCCAAAAAACGCGGGAAGAAGAAACTGCTTCCGCGTTTGTGGACTTGACTTCCAAAGAAGCCATTGAAGCTCGCGAACTTTATACTGCACAAAAACTGGCCAGCATGCGCGAAGCAGCCATCCACCAAATTAATGAAACCCCGGGGCTCCATTTGTATATGCGCGACGGAAAACCCGATGCATTGGATATTGAACCGGATGTGTTGTTTGATCGCAAAACGTTCCGTGCCGATGCGCAACCTGTACTCAACCGCGTTTACGAATTGCTTGCGCTTACGTCAGGTTCTGCTTACGTAATTTTGCCGAAAGGTTCTTACACCGATGACGTTACCTTGGCCAGTATGCGTCAGGCCATGGCCTTACATTCTTATTTAACCAGCCGCGGGATCTCCGAAGGGAAAGTAAGTTATAATATGGGTCTTGTTGATAAGGAAGCTCCGGCGCGCTTTGCCAATTTGCACGGTTTGTCTATTGTATTTGATTATGAGGGCCGTCTGCCCACTGTGTTGGAGAAAAACGAAGGTGGTGAAACGGGACCGTTGTTGAGCATGGCGGTGGTGCCGCTGTGCCACGTGTTAGACCGCTCGTTAGGAGAAGCGGTAGCGGTAGATTTTTCTGTATTAGAGACGGTCAACCCGTTGGACAATTGGGTGTTGCAAGTAGTGCAACACGGTCACGACGGTAAATATTACATCGTGCGTCAGTTGGAAGGGTTTGCACCGGTGTATCACCAAATTTTGTGGAACGGTCGTAAGGGGGTTATCGGGCCGGAATTGCCGTGCGGGAAATATACCTTTGTGTTAACCGCTACAGATTTGAAAGGGCAAAAGCAAACATTGCGCCGCCGTGTGGTGGTTAAATGTTCGGCGCAGAAAAAAGTGGCCGAAGATAATGCGTGTGCCAACTGCCCGGAAGATTGTCTGTTAGATTATAAGGCGGCGCGGTTGTGGTCCAAACCTAAGCGGAAATTTGCCGTTAAACGGGCGGCTGCTACGGTACAAGTTAAAAAAGCAGCAGCGGCGGCGGAAGATGCTTCCGTCTCTACCGCCACACGTACCGTAAATAATACAACTGTTATAGAAGAATATGATCCGCTGACGGATAAAGCGGCAGCTGCGGCAGGGGCGGTTTCATCGTCGTCGTCCAGCAGTTCGTCTAGTTATTCTTCCTCCAGTACGGAAGAATTACCGATAAACAATCCGTACGATATGCCGTACGAGGATTTTGAGAATTAGTCGGGGAGGAGTTTACTTATGGATTTGTCTGAAACATTAATTGGCCCGAATATGAATGTCCACCCAGACTGTCTAGGTATTTACATCGGGTTGGATGAAATCTACATGACACAAACCTCCAAGAAGGAACGGGGTGTTGTGTTAGAGTCGTTGGTGCGTGTGCCGATTTCGTCGCTGGATAGGACCCTTTTGAAACCGCTGGATTTAAACGAAACTTTCTTTTCCATGGATAACTGGGTGGAGTCTATCGGGAAAGTGATGTCTAAAAAGAAATGGAAAACCAATCGGGTCGTGGTCAGTTTGGCTCCTGCATTTTGTTTGTTGCGGCATTTTGTGATACCGACGATAATTGAACGCAAATTGTGGAAAACCTCCATCCCGTTGCAGGCGCGCAAATATGTACATTTCCCCTTTGAAAAAGCGGAATATGCCTACTATGTATATGAGTTTGAAACGGCTAATACCAAACAAAAACAGTTAGGTGTTGTGTTCGCTATGACAACCAAACTGATTATTGAACGGTTGCGTAAAGGATTAAAAAGCTGTGGGTTAGAGCTTGTGTCCGTGGAAACATCCAGTTTTTCATTGGCACGTGCGTTTAGTGACGGCGATAAAGAAGCGGTTGGTAACGGCGGACGTATCTATTCTTTCTTCGGTAAAGACATGGCTAACTTTGTCTTTCTGAATGAAAACGCGCCTGTTCTGTTGCGCGAAGTGGAAATTTCGGGTTCGTTGCCGGCTGAACGCCGTCGATTTGAAATTACCAACTGCACAGAATTTATCGCTAAGCAGTTGGAAAAAGATCCGTTTGAAGAAGCTGTTATTACCGGTGTGGATGTTGAACAGTGGGTTCCTGCCCTGGAAGCCGATTCGAAAGAACCGGTACGTAAATGGGATTTAAGCGGACTATATGTCATCAAGGCCCAATCTGCGCGAGAAATCCCCGCTGC
>JAKSPG010000115.1 GCA_024405075.1 Elusimicrobiaceae bacterium
AATAAAAACCGCCGTCTGGCTTTTCTTTTCTTACCTTTTCCTTGGGTTCGGCCTCCCCCCGGCAAGAGGGTCGGCATCGTTTTTATTTTTGATACCATAAGATTAGAACTTAATTTACATGAAGGGGATACGTATGGAAAAGAACAACTGTTTTACAGGCCGTTTAGACGTTAAAGCATTTACGTTGATTGAATTATTAGTAGTCGTGTTAATTATCGGAATTTTAGCGGCGGTGGCGCTCCCGCAATATAAAATGGCCGTGTATAAAAGCCGGTATGCTAAACTGGAATTATTGGCTAAAGAGTATGTGCAAGCAGCAGAGGTCTATCACTTGGCAGCGGGTGCTTGGCCCTCTGAATTTGACGAATTGGCTATTAGCCCCATGGGAACGGTGGCTACGCCTACCGCGAATGATTGCCGAAAAGTGAACGATATGTACTGCTGTTTGGGAGTGACGAAAGGTGGTTATCAAAACGCGCATATATCTTGTGGACTATTGAACGGTTCTTTGTACCGCTTGATAGCATTTGAGGATTCCGAATATCGTAATTGGTGTTCAGCCGAGATCACAGACTCAACGGCCAACAGCTTATGTGCAAGCAAGGGCACTTTTATCGGTACGGGAAGTGGTTACAATGTTTCCACGCCGACCGGACATAAAGCTGTAAATACTTATCGATATAATTAAGCAGGTTCTACTTCTCTTGTATGGCGGGGTCAAAATGTTTGTGGTTGATAAACAGTTCGGCTTTGTCGGTCATGGCGTTTAATTGTTTTTCCAATTCTTGGGCGGCGCGGGGCATATCCGCGTCGTCTTTTACATGGATGATGTCGCCATAGCAAAGAGCCGTTTTCCCGAACGGAAGGGGTACACGCATCCTATCCCACGAGTGTACTTTTATTTTGTGGCTTAATGCCGTCCCCACGGGGATAATCGGCCAGCCCGTTTTTTTGGCTAAAAACAAAATGCCTGGTTGCACCTTGTACACCGGGCCGCGCGGCCCATCGGGTGTGAGCATGGGGGAGTACCCCTCGCGTGTGGCCCGGAGCAGTTTGATTAAAGCGCGTGTGCCACCGCGCGTGCTGGAGCCGCGCACCGCCAGCATGCCGAATTTGGGCAGACACCGCGCGATATATTCTCCGTCACTGGATTGGCTGATGAGCGCGGCAATTTTCCGCTTGCGGTAGGGGTATAATAAGAAAAGCTGTTGGTTGTGCCAAATGGCGTAAATCACGCGGCCGGTTTTTTCCAAATCCTCGCTGGCGGGGGGTTTAAACCAATACACGCGCGTCGTCCAGCCTAAAAATAAGGTGTAATAATAGGCAAAAGCCGATACAAGCGCGTGTTTCCAATCGTTATATTGAGGATTTTTTTTTGCCATATTATTTTTTACCTTTCTTGCGGGCTTTCTGCCACGGCACCAAAAACACTGCCGTATAGAAAGGGGTCAGCGTTTGCGCGGTAGCGGAAATATCCACTTTGCCGGCTTGCAGTTTATCTAAAATGACGGGCAAGGTCTTTTCTGCCAGTGTTTTTTCCAGACGGACGGATTCGCGCAATAATTTGGGGGCATCCGCAGTACCGAAAGCGGGTAAATAGACAAATTGCGGGTCTAACGCTTCATATTCTTCTTTTTCAGCTTGCTCGCGGATTAAATCGGTGACAAACACGACCGCACTTTTCAAAAATTCAAACGCAACGCTGCTGGCCACAATTTCGCGCGAGGGGCTCATAGCTTGGGCCTTGGCGGTCCATTCTTCCAGCGTCGGCCCCAACGTAACGGCACACGCGCTGAACATTTCTTTATGTACGGCACTTTCGCTGTCCAGCTCCCAGTGCGCGTCTTGGTTAAATTCGTACACAACGCCTGGATTTAACGTGGCAAAACCTTCCAAAATATATTTAGTTACTTCTAATTCGGTTGTAAACCCGGCTTGGCGCAACAAGCCACCACCGCGTAACAAGCGGCGCAAAATTTCCTTTTGGCGCGGGGTAATTTTAAAGCGTTTTATTTTTCGCATATGTGTTTTGACCTTTCGCGTAAACATCCGCCCGGGGCAGGTGCTTACGTAAAAGGCGGACGGAGCCGAAGCTCCGTCCGGTAAACTTATCTTCTTCTATTTCTGCGGTTGCGTTTGGAATAGCCGTTGTGTTGGTTTTGTTCGTGCACAAAAGCTTCCACATTTTGCTGGTTAGCCGGCTTGGAGCCGTCGTTTAACTGGCCGCGGCTCCAGGTGTACACCAAAGGCGTGGTAAGCGCAAGGGTGCTGTACACGCCCGAGATACAACCAATGAGCATAGCAAACGCGAAGGAGTTGATGACCTCGCCACCTAAGAAATACAAGATGAACAAGGCAAACAAGACCGTAACCGTGGTAATAACGGTACGCGAGAGCGTTTCGTTAATAGACGTATTGATGAGTTCTGCCGCACTCATTTTGGGGTGCAGGCGGATATTTTCGCGCATGCGGTCAAAAATAACGATGGTGTCGTTAATAGAGAACCCGGCTACCGTCAAAAATGCCGCCACGACCACCAGGTCAATTTCCCGCCCGGTCAGCGAAAACGCGAGCGCCATGACAAACAAATCGTGGAACAGGGCCACTACACCCGACACGCCCCACAAAATGTTGCTAAAGCGGAACGCTACGTAAATAATGATGAACACGAGTGAGAGCAAAATTGCCCACAACGCGCGTTCGGTCATGCTTTCACCGACGGCCGGCCCAACGGAGTTGGTTTGTTGTACGGTGTACGGTACGTTCAAAGCGTCCAAGGCTTTTTCAATACGCGCTTGTACGACGCCCACTTCTTGTTCCGTGCTTTTTTCGCTGACGGAGAAGGTGTTGTCCCCATAGGACTGCAATTCCGAGTTAGCACCCGTCGCGGTCAGGGCGCTGCGCACTTGAGCCATGTCCACCGGGGCGTTAAACTGCACTTGTACCATGGTGCCGCCGGTGAAGTCAATACCCATGTTAAATCCTTTCGTAAAGAAGCAAATCACCCCGCTGATAAGAACCAGCGCAAATAAGGTGAAATACACTTTGCGGTATTTAAGGAAATCGATGTGCGTTTTAGGAAATAAATTCATCATAAGCTGATCTCCTTGGTGTTAGAAGTCAAAATCAGTTCGTAAATCGCGCGCGTTACAAACACGGCGGTAAACAAGCTGACCAGTAACCCGATAATAAGCGTAACGGCAAAACCTTTTACCGGGCCCGTGCCGAATTGCAACAAACAAGCACCGACGATAATCGTGGTGATGTTGGAGTCAAAAATGGCGGACCATGCTTTGTCGTAGCCCAGACTGATAATTTCGTACACGGGTTTGCCGGCACGTTTTTCTTCGCGCATACGCTCAATGATAAGCACGTTGGCGTCAATGGCCATGGCAAGTGATAAAATCATACCTGCGATACCGGGCAACGTAAGCGTAGCGGAGAAATAGCTCATCACTGCTACCGTAAATACGAAGTTGAGCAGCAGGGCAATATCCGCAATGACGCCGGCGGCTTTGTAGTACACTGCCATAAATAACAAGATGAGAATTAAGGCGTACAAGGAAGCTGACAAGCCCGATTTAATAGAGTCTTCACCCAATGTCGGCCCGATGGTTTTCTTTTCAATTACCTTCACCGGGGCCGGCAGTGCGCCTGCTTTAAGCACAATGGCTAATGCGCGGGCTTCTTCGGTGCTAAACGTGCCCGAGATGCGGCCTTCTTTGGTAATGCGCGATTGCACGGTGGGGGCAGATTGAATCGTATTATCTAACACGATGGCCAATTGTTTGCCGATGTTGGCACCGGTAAGTTGACCGAATTTTTTCGCGCCTTCGGCGTTAAAAGAGAAGGATACTTCCGGATAGCCGTTTTCGCCCATCATGACGACGCGAGCATTTTCCAAGTCGGCACCGGTGACGGAAGCTTTGTCGTTTACTAAACTGTATCCGCCGTCTTTATTGCGCATGATTTGGTAGCCGGCCGGGACGAATTTGGCAATTTCCGGCAGCAGGTTGCCGTCGTCATCAAACGGTTTTTCGGTCGCTTCTAATTTTTCAAAAGCTTGTTGGGCTTCGGCCGTATCATTTTTAACGATGCGGAATTCCAACATGGCCGTTTTACCGATGAGTTCCTCCGCGCGTTGCGGGTTGGATACGCCGGGCAATTGCACCATAATCCATTTATCGCCTTGCTTGGTGATAGACGTTTCCGCCACGCCGTATTGGTCAATGCGGTTGCGGATGATTTCAATGGCGCGGGCCATGGCTTCGTTCAGCGGCTCTTTAGCGCTTAGTTTAGATACTTCTAGCTCCAACAGCAGGCTGGATCCGCCTCGTAAATCAAGGCCTAAATTGAGCATGCGTTTGGGGCGTTCGCCCAACGTATCTAAGGTTTCACGTTCAGCCAGCGGCTTGGAGTACCATTTATAGTTGGGGTAAATCAAATACAGCGATCCGATTAAAATGGCGACGATTAGACACCCTTTTACGGTTAGCTTGTTAGACATTACTTCGCTCCTCCTTCGTTAGATGCGGCTTGCAAATCTTTCACAAGCCCTACAATGGCGGTTTTAAGTACGTGAATTTTCACGCTTTCCGCTAATTTAATTTCTAACAGATTGTCTTTGAATCCGGCAACTGTTCCGATGATCCCTCCGGGAATAATTACCTGATCTCCTTTTTGTAAGGCATTTACCTTGGCAGCTAATTCCTGTTCGCGCTTTTTTTGCGACCGAGCCGGTATAAGAATAAACACCACAAACATAACTGCCATCAGCAGCAGCCAGACCAGCATGCCGCCGCCTTGGGCTGTTGTTCCCATAATTGCTTCCTCCTAAAAGTAATATAAATAGACACAAGTATTTTAGCATATTTGCCGTCGCAAGGATAGAGGGAAAAACGGCAGGGGAA
>JAKSPG010000116.1 GCA_024405075.1 Elusimicrobiaceae bacterium
AAAGTAGTTTGTTGGGCCGTTTAGACGTCAAAGCATTTACGTTAATTGAGTTGTTGGTAGTGGTGTTGATTATTGGAATTTTGGCGGCGGTGGCGTTGCCGCAGTATACGCTGGCGGTTAATAAGACACGCTTTGCCGGTTTGCGCACCATGGCTACGTCGTTTATTACAGCCGCCAATGCGTATCATTTGGCCAACGGCACCTGGCCCGCCACATTTGATGAACTGGCACTGGATATGCCCGCCGGGTTTGAAATTATCACTACTGCTGCTGCCGGCGGCCGCGATTATGATTGCGGCCAAAATAGCGACATGTTTTGCTGTATGGTGCCCAACAAAGGTAACAAAGACGCTTATATTATGTGTGGCCGAAAGGATGAATCTTTTACGTACGGTTGGACTTTTTCTCGTTCCGTTCATTATTGTATCGCCAACAAAAACGATACCAACGCCCGTAAGTTGTGTAAATCCGTTACACAACGAAATGGGGGAGATGTTTGGGGCATTTATACCCCCGGCGGTTTCAAAACAGGTGACAGCCGCTTCTACGAACTAACCCCCTAAAAGCCACCCGTCAAATTTGCTACAATACCTCATATGCAATTTGAACGGTTTATTGCTACGCGTTACTTAACCCGCCGCCAGGGCCTGTTTGCCTTTATTACCACGCTTATCGGCGTGGCGGGGGTGTCGGTCGGTGTGGCGGCCCTGATTACCACGCTTTCCGTGATGAACGGTTTTCAAACCGATATCAAAGATAAAATCATTGGCGCGCAGAGCCATATTCTGGTTTTTGGGCAAATGTCGCCTGCTGTTTACCAAGAAAAGATAGCACAAATTGAGAAGCTCCCGCTGGTGCAGGCCGCCGCGCCGCACATTTACGGGCAGGCCATTATCACGTACGCCGGCCAAAGTTTGGGGCTTATCGTGCGCGGGTTGGACCCGGAACAGGAAAAAAACATCAACACACTTACTTCCTCGTTGGTGAACGGCTCCTTCACGCCGCAGTGGAACAAAGACGCCCCGCCACCGCTTGTGTTGGGTACCGAACTGGCCGATAGTTTAGGGGTGGATACGGGGGACGATGTGGTGCTTATTTCTCCGCAATCTATTTCCACTTCCGCGGGGATGTTCCCTAAAATGAAAAAATTCCGCGTGAGCGGTTTACTTCGTACCGGATATTACGAGTTTGATAACTCCATTGCCTATACACTCCTGCCGCACGCGAGCGATTTTTTGGGGCTTAAACAAGGCGTTACCGGAGTAGCTGTTAAATTAAAAGATATGAACACGGCAGACCAAGCGGCCAGGCAGATCCAAGAGCTTGTGGGGTACGGGTATTCCGTCAAGACGTTTGCGCAAATGAACAGTACGCTTTATGCTGCTTTAAAGCTGGAAAAAACTATGATGTTTATCATTTTGTTTTTAATTATCGGTGTGGCCTCGCTTAACATCGCTAGCAATTTAATTTTACTCGGTACCGAGAAACTACGCGACATTGGCATTTTGCGGGCCATGGGGGCTAGCCCCAAAAAAGTGCGTCAGATTTTTATGTGGGAAGCCATGATTATTGCCACCTTGGGTATTATGTTGGGGCTACTACTGGCGTGTTTGTTGTGTTGGATTATTGCCACATTTAACATCGTGGAATTGCCCGGCGATATTTATTATTTAACCAAAGTGCCCGTGCGTATGCAGTGGCTGGATATTTTAGCTGTTGTAGGGGGAAGTTATTTGATTTGTTTTACGGCCGGGTTGTATCCGGCGGTAAAAGCGTCGCGCGTGCACCCCACGGATGCGATTCGCTACGGATGAGGTATGATTAAATTAGAACACGTCACAAAAATTTACGGCCAGGGCGAAGAACATCTCTGCGTGTTAGAAGATGTTTCACTAACACTTCGCCGTGGGAAATTTACAGTGCTGTTGGGGCCCAGCGGCTCGGGTAAGAGTACGCTACTTAATTTAATCGCCATGCTGGATAAGCCCACCAGCGGCCAAATTTTTATAGACAACCAGGAAATTACGGCGTTAACAAGTGAGGCCGCGCGCTCTAAACTGCGGCTTAAAAAAATAGGGTTTGTGTTCCAGTTTGACGGGTTGCTCCCTGAGTTTTCGCTCGCGGAAAATGTGGATATGCCGGCCTTACTTTGCGGCAAACCCAACGCGCAGGAAGCTTGCCTGCTACTGGAAAATTTAGGGTTAGGTGCTATGAGCCATAAACTACCGGCCGATTTGTCCGGCGGGGAAAAACAACGCGCCAGTATCGCGCGGGCACTACGCAATCATCCGGCACTGTTACTGGCCGATGAGCCCACCGGCAATTTGGACGCGGTACGAAAAGTGCAGGTGTTTGAAGATTTTGCCCGCATGAGCCGCGAGCAGGGACTAACAGTGGTTATGGTAACGCACGATGTACACGCGGCCGATTATGCCGATGAAGTATTTACGCTGGATAACCGAAAGTTAGTAAAAATTAAAGGGTAATTTTTAAATAACGAGGTTTTACTATGGAAATTATTGAGGTCCGTACCGGAATTACTGCTATTTTCGCGTTGGCGGTGGCGTGGTTTTTCTTGCACAAGTACGCCGCCAATCCCGTTAAGAAACTGCTTGCCAAAGCCGCTCAAAACGACCCCGAAGCCCAATACCAAATGGGTCGGTTATATTACGCGGGGAAGTATGTCAAGCGTAGCTTGCGCCAGGCGTTTACTTGGTTTGATACGGCCGCGCACAACGGCCACGTGCATGCGCAAGTGGCGTTGGCTGGGTTGTATAACGCAGGCGGCGGTTGCAAAAAGGACGAAAAACAAGCTTTTGAGTGGTACAAAATGGCCGCGCAGACGGGCGATTTTGAGGCCCGCGTCAATATGGCGGTGTGTTACCTGCAAGGCCTGGGCGTGGAAAAGGACGAAAAGAAAGGTTTTCAAATTATGAAATCCGCCGCCGATGAAGAAAGCCCCATTGCCTGCACCCTGTTAGGCGATTTGTACGCCAAAGGCCAAGGGACCGAAAAAGACCAAAAAATTGCGCTTAAGTATTACCTAAAAGCGGCCAAACAAGGTGAGCCGTTTGCTAAAGAGCGGCTTAAAGAGCAAAAAAAGTAATTTTAGCTGTAGTAGTAAAAAAAATCCCTCGGCAAAAACGGCCGGGGGATTTTTTAAAGCGGGTTGTGCGGCGCGTTAGCGGCGTGTGCCCATGGCCTGCTTCACTTGGGTTTGCATCTCCGATTGCGTTGTGTTAAACAACGGCTCGTAAAAGTTTTGGTAAAAAGCGGCTATGGCATTTTTGCGTTTGTTGCAAATATCCCAGTAACGTTGTGCCCTTGAATTAGGCGCAGGCGGCAAAGAGACTGTGCGCTCTCTGCCGTTGTCTATTAAATGGCCTGTGCCGGCCTGGCTGTGCCAGATTTTCTGATGCATTTCGTAGAGCGTGCAGGAAAAATCACCTGATAGCCCGTTACGAAATGAGAGACGTACGTCATTGTCGGTCGTATGGGCCATATAGGAGTCGCTTTCTAATTGCAGCCTTTTGATACCGGTTACTTCTTTGTCTTGAAAGAGAGTAACTTCTTGCGAGTTAATTTCCCGCCCGTCTAAAAATTCCCCTACGGAGATAGTCACTGCTTTCTTCCCATTTCGGACAAAAGGTTTCCCGTAAGAAAAAGAAATTTTATAGGGGACTTGCCTTACCGCACTGGTCCCATTGGCAAATTCCGTCATTACCTGTACTGTCTTGTGTATCGCACGGATGAAAGGCGAGTCTTTCTCCCGTTGCACTTTATCCTGCCCGGGGGAAAAGGTAAAGAGGTATAGGGGGTCATCCGGCAACGACAACAGGTTCCCTTTTTGGAATTTCCCGTTTTTATACTCGTTCACAACGAGGGTGGTTTCATCTGTTTCCCGCACACTCACGGACGGGCGGTTAACTGTGTGACCCTCTTGGTATATGTTGGGGGAATCGGGGTCCAAACTCTTCCAGCTATTTCTGGCACGCTTGGAAAACCGCCCTCCGTTGCGTTGGGCTAAACGCAAATCAATCAGGTTAATAAATCCGTCCGCATCATCTTCGGTGATTTGACTGTCGGTAACAGTATGTCCCTGCATGATGGCTTTTTGGGTGGTGTTTACGGGGCTCGAGTATTCCCGGTGAGAATTGTCCAACCCGTCGCTGTATTGGTCCCCCAGGCCGAAGTAGTGCCCTACTTCGTGCAAAGAAATTCCCTCAAACTCCGCCCGATGTTTTTCTACCACTAAAATAGACGAATAAGGGTTTTCTCGTCCTTTTTCGTCAAAACACCCAACGGCAGTAGGGCCGCAATCTTCCGCCCGTTCCGCGAGGTTCAAATAAATATCCGGCGGAGCAGACAAAGGCACGGGTTGCAATACAAAATCACGTCCGCGTTCCAAAATGGGAATAATATCTTGAAATTCTTGCGTGCGGCCGCGCTTTTGGATAAGCCGTAACGTGTCCGCCGGCCATTTGCGGATATTATTCTTAAAAATTTCTTCTTCCTGTGGGGTCACGTTCGGCCCAACGGTATAATGGATGGGACGATTGCCCAGTAAATTATCTATGGCATAGACAGAAAAAGTGCCCTTTTCCACCGGATAACGCAAAATACCCCACGGGGCCTCGGCGTGCGCCACGCCGGCCAGCAGAGGGATGGCTAATAAAAGATATACGTAACGAAACACCTTCATACGCTTTACTCCTATCGGATAAAGAGTTGTACAGATAGTATAATCGGAAAAATTAAAAATATCAAGAGGGGGGCGATACGCAGTTTGTTGATTGCGCCGTCCTTTA